>NZ_JBIFFO010000054.1:0-2073 GCF_043557115.1 Sulfitobacter sp. 1A13679 | reverse complement strand
CGGTGAATACGTTCCCGGGCCTTGTACACACCGCCCGTCACACCATGGGAGTTGGTTCTACCCGACGGCCGTGCGCTGACCTTTTGGGGGCAGCGGACCACGGTAGGATCAGCGACTGGGGTGAAGTCGTAACAAGGTAGCCGTAGGGGAACCTGCGGCTGGATCACCTCCTTTCTAAGGATGTTCCTAGCCAGTTGAGCATGCTCAACTCGTGGAACACTTAGCAGATCGGCAAACAAAGCCGGTCAATATTAGAACCGAGCCGTCCTCATATCTCTTCAGACAATAGAACACGGGCTACCGCCCGTATGGGTCGGTAGCTCAGGTGGTTAGAGCGCACGCCTGATAAGCGTGAGGTCGGAGGTTCAAGTCCTCCTCGACCCACCATCGCTTCTGCAGTTGCAGAATCCCTTTGGGGCCTTAGCTCAGCTGGGAGAGCGCCTGATTTGCATTCAGGAGGTCAGGAGTTCGATCCTCCTAGGCTCCACCATGAATTCTCTTGCCGCCTTTGATCCGCACGGATTAAAAGAAGGCATGAAGATTTGTGCGATCACAATGGTTTACCGCGATTATTGGGCGTTATCACAATGGTACGCGCATTACTCACGGCACCTAGGTTCGGAACATCTTTATATCGTGGCCCATGGTCGTGATCCGAAGGTTTCTGAGCTTTGCCCTCGGGCGAATGTGATCACGGTGCCGCGGGGTGACCTGACTGGTTTCGATCGGGTGCGTGGACAGCTGCTGAACGGCCTTCAGGACGGATTGGGTGCGCTATACGACTGGGTTATCCGCACGGATGCGGATGAACTGATTTGTTTCGACCCGGAACGTTACGCAAATTTCAGCGATGTGTTCGCCTCACGCAAGAGAGCATCTGCACTCTTTGCTTTGGGAATAAACCTCACTGAAATGGAAGGCGATCCTACGCTAACAGCGAACGATAATGTCCTGCGCTACAGGCGTCAGGCGCATTTCTCCGGGCATTACAGCAAGGCTTGGGCGGTTCGGCGTGGAACGCATCTGGTGCGCCACGGCATTCAAACTGCTCCTGGGCACTTGGATGACACGTCATTAACCTTTCCCAAAGGTGTTTACTTGGTTCATCTCAAATACGCGAACAGCGCTGCGCTA
This sequence comes from Sulfitobacter sp. 1A13679, assembly GCF_043557115.1. Lineage (NCBI taxonomy): Bacteria > Pseudomonadati > Pseudomonadota > Alphaproteobacteria > Rhodobacterales > Roseobacteraceae > Sulfitobacter > Sulfitobacter sp. 1A13679. The sequence goes on along the minus strand of NZ_JBIFFO010000054.1, from coordinate 939 downwards.
ATCGATGCAAACCAGCATCGGACGCTAATTGGCAACGCTGGTAGCAAAGGTCTTCCCGGCAAAGCTTGGGCGCAAGCAGATAAAGATGCATCCCGCTTTTACGCCGCTTTTCGCGAGTTGACTGAGCTGGATTGGCCCTTGGCAGAGCGACGCGCCTATCGGCGGATCAAGCGCGACCCCGTTCGAGATGAGAAGCTTAACGTGCTGCGTGCCAGATCGGTAAAGTTCCCGTTTCGGACAACCCTACCAAAGTGGTTCGAAAACTGCTGATAGATTAGATCAGCAAGAGCGCTACGGCGCTTTTGCTCGTCCAATCTGGACGGTAGCGTGACATCCTTTGGATGCATGTGATTGACATCGTAAAGAGAGATACTAACAACATGTTTGATCTCACCGCGTTAGGTGATGATCTCAGTTGCTGCCCCTCGGGGCCGGTGTTTGTAAGGCTGTTTCCTCGGCCACTCAGACATATCGCGGCTGAAACGAATATGTTGTCCAAGTCAAGTACACTAACCAGAGCGATGACGCTGCCTCCTGCACGGACGGCAGCTATCTGCATCGCTCATTGTCCAGACGACAGTCTGGGCGGGTAAAGTATGCTTTTGATGCAGAATAAGAGGATCAGTTTCTTACCAGCTTCTGATCTTCGCGCGAGGCGCTAAGTCTTGCTTTTTCTGGATCAAATCAAGCGCGAAAAGGGCGTTTGGTGAATGCCTTGGCAGTAAGAGGCGATGAAAGACGTGATACTCTGCGATAAGCCATGGGGAGCTGAGAATAAGCTTTGATCCATGGATTTCTGAATGGGGCAACCCACCTGATACTTTGTTATTACTGCACTTCGGTGCAGCTAATAACTTGGTAAACCAGGTATTTTTAGGCTGAATATATAGGCTTAAAAAGGCAAACCCGGGGAACTGAAACATCTAAGTACCCGGAGGA
>NZ_JBIFFO010000011.1:0-119593 GCF_043557115.1 Sulfitobacter sp. 1A13679 | reverse complement strand
GTCTCCGCTGCCGTCCGCCCCGTCTGGCGCCCCAGCGGTGCGTCTCAGCGCCGCCGGTAGAGGGGGTTCTAAGGTTACTGAGACAAAGCCGCAAGCAGAAAGTTGAGAAAAGATGAGATTTCGGGGAACTTTTCGGCAAGATGCTGAAATGGCGTGCTAATTTTCCGCATCTAACGCGCCGGAGTTAGCCTCCCCTGCCCTATCTGAGCGGACAGCTTCCACGCGGGCCCATGAATCGACCGCGATTCACGGGACCACAGGGCAAAATCGGCGACTCGCAGCACAGGCCCTACCCCCCTGCATCCCCCTCCGCCCGACTGAGCGGAAGCGGCTCTTTGAAGGTGAGAGTGCGGTAGGGGAAAGGAATCTCCAGCCCTGCCTCGTCCAGCGCCCGTTTCACCGCGGTCACCACCTCATCCCGAGAACGTCGCTGCTCGACCGGGGCTGAGCCTGTCCACCAAGTGACCTCGAAATTGATGGAGGACTCCCCGAACTCTTGGGCGAAGACCTGAATCGGATGCTCCCCCTGCTCTACCGTCTCGCAGCGCGCGACCGCTTCGGAGATCACCGCCCGCGCTTCACCCAGATCGACATCATAGGCCACCCCGCAGATCACGGTTTGCCGACGGTGCGTTTGATCCGTGCGCACATAGACGGGGTTCTTAAAGAGCATTGCATTGGGCACGATCACCAGCTGCCCGTCCGTCTGGCGGATATGGCTCTCTCTAATGGCGATATGGGTGACCTTGCCCTCGATCCCCTCGCATTCGATATGATCCCCCATGCGCATTTCCCGGCGAAAGAGGATGATGATCCCGGCGAGGAAATTCTCAAAGACGTCCTTGAAAGCGAAGCCAATGGCGACCGACCCGATGCCGAGCCCCGCCAGAATGCTGGCAGGCGTGAGCCCGGGAAAGACGATCACGGCCGCGATCATGATGCCGAAGACCCAGATGAGGATAGACGTCAAAAGGGTAAAGAGGTCCTGAAGGCTCGGGCGCAGCTTGGTCTTGGACAGGGTTTTGCCGACCAGCGACCGGCCAAGCGCGACCATGGCCCAGGTCAACATCAATACGAGGGTTGCGACAGCGATCTGCGGCAAAAGTGCGATTGTCTCTCGCGCCATCTCCATGATCTGGCGCCACATGATCCTGACTGGCTCCACCCTACCCCTCCTCTGGCTGTTTGGTAGTTTGCCGCAAAACCCATGCTGCGGCGAGTGTTACTTGCGCCCCGCTCGGCGCGTCGCCACTGGCCGTGTGATGCTCGGGAGCTAGCTTAGGGCAAAGTTTAATCTGTTTGGAAAGGAGCCCGGCGAACCCGGCGTGACACTATGGACATCATTCGCATCATCATCGCTATCCTACTGCCCCCTCTTGGGGTGTTCTTGCAGGAAGGTCTGGGAAAGCACTTCTGGATTAACATTCTCCTGACCTTGCTGGGTTACCTGCCCGGGATCGCCCATGCGCTCTATATCATCATCAAAAGGTGAGAGCGCGGGCAGCAGCCCGAATAGAGAAAGCGCGCCTCCGGTAAGAGGCGCGCTTTTGCAATCAATCAGATAGTTTGTCCTTGGCGTCACCGACACCCTTTTGCACTTTGCCCTCGGCCTGATCGGCCTGACCTTCGTGCTTCAGGTCTTCGTTGCCCGTGGCATCGCCGGCTTCTTCTTTCAGTTTGCCACCGATGTCTTTCGCCTTGCCTTTTGCTTGGTCGTCATTTGCCATGGTTGCTCTCCTCTATCTGGGTAGGGGAACAACGTTGGGAAGGAGGCGCGGGTTCCGTTGTGAGGGAAATCACGCGCGTTGGGCAGCGAGGGTTACGGTCTGTCTGTTTTAGTAAAAATGGTGCCCGGGGGCGGAATCGAACCACCGACACGAGGATTTTCAATCCACTGCTCTACCCCTGAGCTACCCGGGCACGGGTCACCTCTTTCGAGGTCGGGTGAGCGGGTTCTAGGACCTGTGGCGCGGGGTGTCCAGCCCCATTTTGCCCTGAAACCCACTTCTTTTCAAAAAACGCAAATTTTCCTGTGTTAATGGGGCTTTGCGGGACGGTCTTGTGCCGCTTCGGCGGCGTCAATGGCGGCTTCCACGTCTTCGGGGTCGCGCGAGGGGACGGCGTAGCTGCCGTTGAACCAGCGGCCCAGATCGATGTCGGCGCAGCGGCGCGAGCAGAAGGGGCGATGCGCCTTGACGGTTTCGGATTTGCAGATCGGGCAGCTCATTGGCCTGCCCCTGCCAGCACCGGGCGGGCGCGTTTGCGTTGCAGCTCGTAATGGCCCAGAGGCGTCCAGCCGACCAGCGTCGTATCCACATCGTCGGCGCGGAAAGCAGCACGTAGGGCGCTTTCAAACGTCCGGCGGTCCTTCTTGGGCATGGGCGCGAGGTCGAGCGTGATTTGCCCGCCAAGCCCGCGCAGACGCAGGGCACGCGGCAGCGCTTTGGCGCAGGCCATATTGGCCTTCACCCCGGCGGCGAGCGAGGCATCGTTGCCGGTGTTCACATCGACCGCAACCAACGCACGTGTCGGCTCAACAAAGATCGACGCGCCGCCGCCGAGCGGCACCTGCGCCGAGGCCACGCGGTCGAGCTCTTCCAGAACGCCGTGGTCGTCAAAACCACCGGCCTCGGTCACCACCTCGGCGGGCGCGGTCCAATCGCGCCAAGCGAGCAGATGCGGACCATCGCCTTCGCTCAGCACCTCCATCTGTTGCGCGTCATCATTGGCCACGGTATCCGCCAAGCTAAGCATATTGGCGATATCCTCGGCAATATCCTCGGCATCGGCCCCGGCGCAGGAGGACCGCAGGATCAGGCCCAGATCGGACCCGCCCGCCACCTCATGGGCGATTTCCAGCAGCCGGTCGCGCTCTTCCTCGTCCTTGATAGAGCGCGAGATGTTTAGCCCCGGCGCATCCGGCGTCACGATGGCATAGCGCGACTTGAAGAGCAGCTTATTGGTCACCGGGATCGCCTTGCCCGGCTCTGCATGGCCCGAGACCTGCACAAGAATCGTCTGACCGGGAGCCAGCCCCTTGATCTGCCGCAGAAACGCCGGGCCATCGGGGGTCTTGAGGAACATGCCCCCCTGCCCCTTGACCGGACGATCCGCAATCGCACGATAAACGGTGCCGACGCGCGGCCCGTCGCTGTCGATCAGAAAATCATCCAGCTTGCCGTCCACCATCAGGGCGGCGGCCTCGATATCACCGAGATGGTCGAGAATAATCGTACGGCCTTTCATGGCGTCCTTCCGTCAAATGGGTAGCCTGCGGCTTGCAGCAGGTTCGCAGCCTCTGCCAATGGCAGGCCGACAATTGCAGTGAATGACCCGCTGATCCAAGGGATCAACGCGCCCGCGGGGCCCTGAATGCCATAGCCGCCCGCCTTGCCGCGCCAATCGCCCGTGGCGAGGTAGCGGCGAATCTCAGGCTCGGACAGGGATTTCATCTTCACGCTGCTTTGCACATCGCGCTGCCACAGCTTTTCGCCCCGCTTGACGGCGACGGCGGTAACCACCTTATGCCGACGGCCCGACATCAGCCGCAAAAAGGCTTCGGCCTCGGCCTCATCCTCGGGCTTGCCGAGAATGCGCCGCCCGAGCGCCACGGTGGTATCGGCGCAAAGCACGATATCCTCCGCGCCCGCGGGCACCGCCGCCACTTTCTCGCGCGCCATTCGGGCGCAATAGGGGCGCGGCAGTTCGGCCTTGTGGGGGGTCTCGTCGATGTCGGGGGCGCGAATGGCATCGGGGGTCACGCCGATCTGGGCCAAAAGCTCCAACCGGCGCGGCGATCCTGATCCAAGAATGAATTGCATCTTATGGGCCTCTTTGCCTGAGGCCGGCGGCCCGGTCGGGGCCGCGCACGGCCCCGCCTGCGCCGCGCAACGCGCGAACGCGGTGCCGCTTACTTGAAGCGATAGTTGATCCGACCCTTGGTCAAATCATAGGGTGTCATTTCCACCTGAACCTTGTCGCCAGCCAGAACACGGATGCGGTTTTTCCGCATCTTGCCTGCCGTATGCGCGATGATCTCATGGCCGTTTTCCAGCTCGACCCGAAACGTCGCGTTAGGCAGGAGTTCCTTCACGACACCGGGAAATTCGAGCGTATCTTCCTTGGCCATGGTCTCTCCTTGAGCACAAAACCCTCCAAAACGAGGGCGCAGGCTTAAATGGGCGCATTTTCGCGCTTTTTCAAGGGGGATTCAGCGCAAAGCGACGTTTATCGCCTTTCCGTCGCGGCCAATCTGGTCTTGCCAGTCCCTTCGGTTAAGCACGATGCCATCCGCGCGCACCTCGGCGACCTGCGCCAAATCGGCGTCCGCCACGGTCCAGCCGGGGGCGTTAACCTCGCGCACACCCAAAATCCCCGTGGGCGGGAAGCCGCGATCCGGAGGGCAGAAAATCCCGCCCGCGCCATAGGATTGCCCCAAAGCCTCGGACCAATCGGCCTTGCCTACGACCGAGGACATGGCGGTGATGCACTGATTCTCAAGCGCCCGCGCCATGGAGCCGATGCGCACGCGCCAATAGCCCGCGAGCGTTTCGGTGACACTGGGCACGCAGATCACATCACATTCTGCCAGCGCACGGCCAAGCAGGGGAAACTCGCTGTCATAGCAGATGAGTACCCCGATCTTGCCAATCGCCGTGTCAAAGACCTGAAGCGCATTGCCCCCGATCACGCCCCATTCCTCGCGCTCGAAACGGGTCATGATCTGCTTGTCCTGCACGCCGATCTGCCCCGTGGGCGTGATCAGCCGGGCACGGTTCACCGGGCGGCTCTCAGTCGCTGCGGGGCCTGAGCCGGCCACGATATGCACGTTATGCTCGGCGGCGAGTTTCACATGCAGCCGGTCCGCCTCCTCAAGCTTGTCCGACACCGAAAAGAGCGACCGTTCCAAATCGCCCGCCACCTCGGCCCCGTCGAGCGTCGCCAGTTCCATCGCCGCATATTCAGGAAAAACCAGCAGTTCCGCCCCCTGCACCGCCGCCTCGGCGACCCAATGGGCCAGCTTGTCTTCGTACTGCGCCCATGATGTCAGAACATCGAGCGGATAGGCGGCTGTGGCGATTTTCATTCAAAAGGCTCCTCATTTTCGCGCAGTCTGCGCGGCTTTACCGGTGGCTTCAAGACGGGCGGCGTCGCTTTCATGGAACCGTCCGAGAGGCTGCCGCTTGCTTGGGCAAAGGCTTGACCTGACCTTCCCATGGTTTCACAAGTTCCGAAAGAGATGGGACCATATGCTGAACAAGGGCATCACCCTGCGGGGCATCGAAGTGTTTGAGGCGCTGGCGCGGAGCGGATCGGTGGCGCAGGCGGCCGAGGCCACGGGGCTCAGCCAGCCCGCCGTCAGCCAGCAGATGCGCAACCTCGAAGCCGCCATCGGCGCGGAACTGGTCGACCATACCCGCCGCCCCATGCGATTGACCCCAGCCGGGCAGATGTTCCTGCGCCGGGCCGAACAGGCGCTCAGCGAATTGCGCCAAGCGCAGAGTGAAGTCACGGTAATGGATCTGGCCCATTTGGAGGCGCTGAACCTCGGCGTGATCGACGATTTCGATGATGACCTGACCCCGCGCCTTGCCACGATCCTTGGCGACAGCTTGACCGGATGCCGCTTTCGGATGATCACCGCAGGCAGCAATGAATTGGCTGGGGCGCTGCGCGACAAGAGCCTGCATATGGCACTCTCGGCGCAGATCGACGGGCCGATGGCGGGGGTTCTGGAATACCCGCTGGCCCGCGATCCGTTTATCCTCGTTACCCCCGCGGGCACGTCCGCCGATCCCGACGCCCTGCTGCGCGGCGCCACCGATCTGCCCTTCCTGCGCTATGCCGCCGATCAGTTGATCGCGCGGCAGATCGAGGCGCATCTTGCATCAGAGAGACACAACCTGCCCGCCCGTTTCGAGATTGGCAGCCATCTGGCCCTGATGGCCATGGTGGCCCGCGGCATCGGCTGGGCGATGACCACGCCCTTGGGATACATGCGCGCCGCCCGTTTTCACGACCGCCTCGCCGCGCACCCCCTGCCTGCGGCGGCACAGGCCCAACCGCCTGCGCGCACCATCTCTCTCTTCGCGGGTGCGGAATGGTCCGGCCCCGTGCCGCGCGACATTGCTCAGACCCTGCGACAGTTGATGCAGACCCATATGATCGCCCCTGCCATCGCGCAATTGCCCTGGCTGGCCGACGGCTTACACCTGCTTGAAGACATGGACCCTATCGGAGAATAATGCCCCATGACCAAGATCGTGATCCTCACCGGCGCGGGTATTTCTGCCGAAAGCGGGCTTGAGACCTTCCGCGCCTCAGATGGCCTCTGGGCGCAGCACCGGGTCGAAGACGTGGCGACGCCCGAAGGTTTCGCCCGCAATCCCAAACTGGTGGTCGACTTCTACAACGCCCGCCGCGCGCAGGCCGCCGAAGTGGCCCCCAACGCCGCGCACCGCGCCCTCGCCCGGCTGGAGGCCGAGTTGGACGGCGAGGTGGTGGTGATCACCCAGAACGTCGACGATCTGCACGAACAGGGCGGCTCGCGGCAGGTCATGCATATGCATGGCGCGCTCAAAGGCGCGCTCTGCGCCGCTTGCGATCACCGCTGGCCCGCGCCCATGGTCATGGCGCCGGGCGATCCCTGCCCCGCCTGCGGTGCCCCCGCCGCGCGGCCCGATATCGTCTGGTTCGGTGAGATGCCCTATGAGATGGACGCGCTTTTCGATCATCTGGCCGAAGCGGATATTTTTGCCGCCATCGGCACATCGGGCAATGTCTACCCCGCTGCCGGTTTCGTCGCCGAGGCCCGCCGCGCCGGGGCGCATACGATAGAATTCAATCTCGAACGCTCCGCCGTGGGCAATCAGTTCGCCGAACATCGCATCGGGCCCGCCAGCCAGACAGTGCCGGAATGGGTGGCCGAAGTGCTTGAGGCGCGCCGCTAACCACCGGCGCGCCACGGGCCATCAGCGCGGTTCGCTGCGCAACCCTTTGTAGATCGTGTAACACATCACCAGCATCAGGATCGCAAAAGGCACCCCCGTCGCGGTGACCCCGGCCTGCAGCGCCGACAGCCCGCCGCCGATCAGCAGCACGATGGCGATCAACCCTTCGACGATGCACCAGAAGATACGCTGTGGCACCGGGGCATCAATCTTGCCACCCGCCGTGATCGTATCGACAACCAGCGAGCCCGAATCCGAGGAGGTGACGAAAAACACCAGCGCCAGAAGGATCGCGATGGTCGACGCGATCTTGGTAAAGGGAAGTTCATTCAGCATCCCGAAAAGCGAGAGTTCCGGCGAATAGCTGTCGATCACATTGGCCTTGACCAGCGATGTCTCAGGGCTGGCAAGGATCTGGTCAATCGCGATGCCGCCAAAGACGCCCATCCAGATGAAGATGATCAGCGACGGGATCAACAACACGCAGATGATGAACTCCCGCACCGTGCGCCCGCGCGAGACGCGCGCGATAAACATGCCCACGAAAGGCGCCCAGGAGACCCACCAGGCCCAATAGAACGCGGTCCAACCCTCACGGTAGGAATCATCCTCCCGGCCGAATGGATTGGAGAGCGGGATGATCTCTTGCGTATAGGCCAACAGACCGGTCCAGAACCCGTCGAGCCCCACCAGCGTCGGGCCGACGAAAAGCACGAAGAGGAAGAATAGGACCGCCACGATCATGTTCAGCTCAGACAGGATCTTTACCCCGCCATCCAGCCCGCGCCAGACCGACACCAGCGCCACGGCGGTCACCAAGAGAATGATGATCACCTGCACATTGGTCGAAATCTCGAGCCCGAAGGCGAAGTTGAACCCTGCATTGGCCTGCTGCGCGCCAAGGCCAAGCGATGTCGCGAGACCAAAGAGCGTCGCGAAAACCGCCAGAATATCAATGATATGCCCCGGCCAGCCCCAGACCCGATCCCCCAGCAGGGGGTAGAAGCACGACCGGATCGAAAAGGGCAGCCCCTTGTTATAGGTGAAGAGCGCCAAGGCCAGCGCCATGATCGCATAGACCGCCCAACCGTGCAGCCCCCAGTGATAAAAGGTCGCCGCAAGACCCATGGCGCGGGCAGCCTCCACATTCTCGGGGATGATCGACCCATCCTCGGCAATCGGCAGGGGCACCCCCAGCGGGCCGGAGACGTTCATATGGTACACCGGTTCGAGCACGCCAAAGAACAACAGGCCGATGCCCATGCCCGCGGCAAAAAGCATGGCGAACCACGCCAGATAGGAATATTCCGGCACGGCCTCTTGCCCGCCGAGCCTGACCTTTGAAATCGGCATGAAGATCAGCGCGATGCAGAACAGAACGAAGATGTTCACGATGATCATGAACAGCCAATCCAGCTTGGTCGTGGCGAAATCACGAACCGCGAGGAAGACCACCCCGGCCTGATCCGGGAAGAGCATGGTCAGCAGCACAAAAGCCACCGCCGTTAGGCCCGAGACCATGAAGACCGGGTTGTGAATGTCAAAACCCAACGGGCCGAGGGATCCGTCGATATTGTCTTGGCCGACCTCGAAATCAGTCTCAATCTCATTCGTATCGGGTGGCGTAGTGGAACTGGACGTGCCGGGTGTGGGGTCGGTCATGGAGTCTCCGATCTTGATGCACTGTCTGAACCCCGCTCGGCAGGTAGCATGGCCAGAACAACAATTGTCGGAAGATCAATTAGCGCGCCTGTCTAAGGTTTCCCGAATAAAAACATGCCCCTGCGCAAGAAAATTACCCCGAGCCGCCACGGCCCTAGCCCCTGATAGGCCGGAAACCCTAACAAATCCCTAAGACCAAAACGAAAAAGGCCCCGATCCTTTCGGATCGAGGCCCCAATCTCTATGCGGTAAGCCTTAGCTCAGCACATCGGCAGTCGCGCTGGATTTCGCGATGGCCTTTTTGATTTTCAACGCGTTGTCGGACAGTTCAACGTCTTTGGCTTTTGCCAGGAACTTGTCCAGACCACCACGGTGGTCAACGCTGCGCAGGGCTGCGGCAGAGATGCGCAGTTTGAACGCGCGGCCCAGAGCTTCGGACTGCAACGACACGTCGTTGAGGTTCGGCAGGAACCGACGGCGTGTACGGTTGTTGGCGTGGCTTACGTTGTTGCCCGTCATCGGGCCTTTTCCGGTCAATTCGCAACGGCGCGACATGGGTTCATCCTTTTGCTGTTGTGTCCTTCCAGCGATCCGGAAACACACATAACGTGGGGGCCGCGCAGAGCCGACCCTGAATTGGTTCGCTGGCTTTAAGGGGAATCGCGGTAGCCGTCAACCCGGTGCGCGGGACTTGGCCATATTTCCTGCGCCCACCGCCGATCGCGTCAAGCGCAGCTGCCCCGCCCTGCCCCCGCTACGCTGGTTTTTGCCATCGGGGCCAGAGTTTCCTTTGCATCCCCTCGGCGGATTTGCGATGCAGACGCATGACCATACAGATGCGCGCCCTCTTCGTTCACCTTTTCACTGCCACCGGAGCAGTGCTGGCCATGCTCGCCATGCTCGCCGCCGTGGAAGAGAAATGGGACCTCATGTTTCTATGGCTGGTGATCGCCTTTTTCGTCGATGGCATCGACGGGCCGCTGGCGCGCAAATATGACGTGAAGACCAACGCGCCTGAGTTCGATGGCGTCTTGATGGATCTGATCATCGATTATCTGACTTATGTCTTCATCCCGGCCTTCGCGCTCTTTACCTCGGGGCTGATGGACGGCTGGAGCGGTTGGGCGATGATCATTATCATCACCTTCGCCAGTGTCATGTATTTCTCTGACACGCGAATGAAAACAAATGATAATTCCTTTAAAGGTTTCCCCGGCTGCTGGAACATGCTGGTGCTGGTGCTCTTTGCCTTGCAGCCCGAGTGGTGGATCAGCCTGATCGTGGTCACGATCCTTGCCGCAGCGATGTTTCTGCCGATCAAATTCGTCCACCCCGTCCGGACCGAGCGTTGGCGTCCCGTGACGCTGCCCATGGCGCTGGCATGGACCTTCTTCGCGGGCTGGTCCGCTTGGGTGAACTTCCACCCCGAAAGCTGGGCGCATTGGGGCCTGGTGATCACCTCGGTCTACCTGATCTGCGCCGGTGCCGCGCAGCAATTGATCCCGTCGGGCGACGACTGAACCCGCCTAAGCTCCTCAAATCAACAGCCCCGCCGCGCCTTCATGCCGCAGCAGGGCGACCTTGGTCTCGACCCCGCCTGCGCCGCTGAAACCGGTGAGCCCCTTGGCGCCCATGACGCGGTGGCAGGGGATGAGGATCGGGATCGGATTGCCGCCGCAGGCCCCACCCACGGCCTGCGCTGGCACGCCGAGGTCACGGGCGATCTCGCCGTAGGTGCGGGTGTGGCCGAAGGGAATGGCCGCGATGGCGGCGCAGACCGCGCGCTGGAAATCGCTGCCGGTGACGCGCAGCGGCAGGTCAAAGTGCTGACGTTGGCCTGTGGCGTATTCGTTAAGTTGGCGCAGTGCGGTGTCGAGCAGCACCGAGCGGTCTCGCCCCGCCGCCTGCCCCCAGCCGAGCGCCGTGATGGCGCCGTCTTCTTCAGTGACGATTAGATCGCCGAAGGGCGTGGAGAGAGAGGCCTGTTTCATCGCCCTACTCTGCGCCAGAATTCACGCCTGCGAAAGAGCGCTGAGGGCATCGCCCTCCCTGGGGGGCGATACGACCTATCTGGCGTGCAGATAGGCGCGTGAGACGCTGACCAAGCAAAGCGCGCAAACGCTGCAAAATCGCCCTCCGGGGGGAGGGAGGGCGATGCCCGTGGTTCCCACGGGCGGGACGCTTGACCAGGATTGCGCAAAAAGAAACGGGCGCCGGTTACCCCGACACCCACAGCCCTCTTACTGAACGTGGCGGACTAGCCGCCAACGTTTCTCTGGCCCGAACTGTTCTGCAACGCCGTCACTTTCAAGCATTGCAAGGACCGTTCTAGAAATGTGTCCTACATGTTCAACATGTCCGCAATAGATGCCCAAACATTTTCCGACATCCACGTTTCTCAGTCCTTCTTCAGGGCCATTTTCGAGAACAGTTCTTACTGCTGCTTTCAATGCTGCCAGCGCCCCCTGTGCAGTTTCGAAAGCCTCACTAATAGTTTTCATGCTGTTTCCTCCGCCAATGCCTCACGAACCGCCTCATCACAGCGCCCGCAGACGCCGGGATATTCATGCGTGCCGACATCCGGCAGCACCTTCCAGCAGCGCTCGCATTTCGCGCCCTCGGCCTTTTCAAACACCACGGCCACGCCGTCGGTCTCCGGCATGCGGAAAGCCTCGGCAGGTGCCGGATCGCCCGTCACGGTGATGTCGGAGGTGATGCTGACATCCTCGAAGGACACGCTCTCCAGCGCCTCCCGCTGCGCCGCGTCGTCGACATGTACCACGGGGGCCGCCTCGAGCGAGGCGCCGATGACCTTCTCGGTCCGCTGCACTTCGAGCGCTGCGGTCACCACCCGGCGCGCGGCGCGGACCTTGGCCCATTTCGCCGCCAGTTCCGGGTTCAACCATGCTTCGGGCGTCTCGGGCATGTCGACCAGATGCACCGAGGAGTCGTCGCCCGGGAAGCGCTCCAGCCAGACTTCTTCCATGGTGAAGACCAGCACCGGGGCCAGCCATGTGGTCAGACGGTGGAAGAGGATATCCAGCACCGTCCGCGCCGCGCGGCGGCGCAGGGTGTCGCCATCGCAGTAAAGCGCGTCTTTGCGGATGTCGAAGTAGAAGGCCGAAAGATCGACGGTGGCAAAGGTGAAGACCGCTTGGAACACGCCTTGGAAGTCGAAACGCGCAAAACCGTCGCGCACCACCTTGTCGAGTTCCGCCACCCGGTGCAGCACCCACTGCTCAAGTTCCGGCATCTCCGCCGGGTCCACGCGGTCCGCCTCGGAGAAGTCACTCAGCGCGCCCAGCATGTAGCGCATGGTGTTGCGCAAGCGGCGATAGCTGTCGGCCACGCCTTTCAGGATCTCGTCCCCGATGCGCTGGTCGGCGGTGTAATCGGTCTGCGCCACCCAGAGCCGCAGGATATCGGCGCCATACTGCTGCACGATCTTTTCGGGCACGATGGTGTTGCCGATGGACTTGGACATTTTCATGCCCTTGGCGTCCAGCGTGAAACCATGGGTCACAACATTGCGGTAGGGCGCGCGGCCGGTGGTGCCCACGGATTGCAGAAGCGAGGAATGGAACCAGCCACGGTGCTGGTCGGTGCCCTCCATGTAGACGTCCGCAATGCCGTCCTCAGTCCCGTCCTCGCGGTCGCGCAGGGTGAAGGCATGGGTCGAGCCGCTGTCGAACCAGACGTCGAGAATGTCGGTTACCTGATCGAACTTCGTCGGGTCGACGATACCTTCGAGGAACCGCTCCTTTGCGCCCTCGGCATACCACGCATCCGCGCCCTCGGCCTCGAAAGCCTCGACGATGCGCTGGTTCACCTCTTCGTTGCGCAGCAGGAAGTTCTCGTCCGTGGGCGCGACGCCCTTGCGCACGAAACAGGTCAGCGGCACGCCCCAGGCGCGTTGGCGGCTCAGCACCCAGTCGGGCCGCGCCTCCATCATCGAATAGAGCCGGTTGCGGCCGGATTTCGGCACCCAGTTGACCTTGTCGATGCAGGTCAGCGCACGCTCGCGGATGGTCTTGCCGTTCTGGTCCAGACCGTCGCCCACCTCCTTGTCGATGGCGGCGAACCACTGCGGCGTGTTGCGGTAGATCACCGGCGCTTTAGAGCGCCAGCTGTGCGGATAGCTGTGCTTGATCTTGCCGCGCGCCAACAGGCCGCCGACCTCCACGAGCTTGTCGATGATGGCGCTGTTGGCGTTGCCCTCCTTGCCGTTCGGCTTGAGGATCGCCTTGCCACCGAAGAACGGCAGATCGTCGCGGAAACGGCCATCTTCCATGACGTTGTAGGTGATGACCTGCGGCAGCATGCCGAGATCACGGTAGAGCTCATATTCCTCCAGACCGTGCGAGGGCGCGCAATGCACAAAGCCCGTGCCCTCGTCCGAGGTCACGAAATCGGCGGCACGGAAATCGCGCAGATCGTCCCATTCGCCGTTTGCCCCTTCGGCCCCGGCCAGCGGGTGCTGAAGCGAAATCTTGGCCAACTCATCATTGCTCACGCCGCGCACCCGGCGCCACATGCCATCTTCCAGCCGCGCCCGGCCCAGCACGTCGGCGGCCAGATCGTCGGCCAAGAGGTAACGGTCGCCCACATTGGCCCAGCATTCCTCGGGCGTGACGGTAACCTCGTAAAGGCCGTAGGAGATGCCCTCGCCGTAGACCACGGCCTTGTTCGAGGGCATGGTCCAAGGCGTGGTGGTCCAGATCACCACCTTGGCGCCATCCAACTCGCTGTCGGTGCCCACGACGTTGAACTTGACCCAGACGGTGAAGCTTTCCTTGTCATGATACTCGACCTCGGCCTCGGCCAGCGCGGTCTTCTCGACCGGCGACCACATCACGGGCTTGGAGCCTTGGTAGAGCGTGCCGTTCATCAGGAACTTCATGAATTCCTCGGCGATCACCCGCTCGGCGTGGAAATCCATGGTCAGATAGGGATTTCCCCAATTGCCGGTGATGCCAAGGCGTTTGAACTCCTCGCGCTGCACGTCGACCCATTTGGCGGCGAAGTCGCGGCATTCAGCGCGGAATTCGTTGATCGGCACCTGATCCTTGTCGCGGCCCTTCTTGCGGTACTGCTCTTCGATCTTCCACTCGATCGGCAGGCCGTGGCAGTCCCAACCGGGGATGTAGCGCGCGTCATAGCCCATCATCTGGTGGGAGCGCACGATCATGTCCTTGATAGTCTTGTTCAGCGCGTGACCGATGTGCAGGTTACCGTTGGCATAAGGCGGGCCGTCATGCAGGGTGAAAGGCTCCCGCCCCTCTTTCTCGCGCAGGCGGTCATAGACGCCGATCTTCTCCCAGCGTTCCAGCCAGCCGGGCTCGCGCTTGGGCAGTCCGGCGCGCATCGGGAAATCGGTTTTGGGCAGGTTCAGCGTGGCTTTGTAGTCGGGGGTCTCGGCGCACATGGGGGGCGTCCTTTAGGCATTTGGGGGGTTATTCAATCTCGGTCGGTGCGAATGGCTCAAGCACCTCGGCCCGGCGTCTCAATTGCTTAGAGCGCCGGGAATATAATTCGAATAATGATCGCGGTGAGGCGTGTCATGAACCCGCTTATAAACAGCCCCCCCTGCCCCGACAAGCCCCGGAAGACGCGCCAGAATCCATGTCGGAATCACACCGAACAAGCCGCCCGCCGGACTTAACATTTTTTATGATCCCCGGCCTTCGCTTGAATTTTTCGGCGAAAACAGCATCATAAGGTATTCGACAAAGCTTTATTACCGCGGACTCCGTTTAGGGGGAACCGCGACAATTCTAATGGGCAGAAAGACCTACGTGTGACCATCAAAGACACCTTTTATCACGATATGGCCGTAAAACCGTCGGGCATGGTCGACCATCTAAGCGGCGCGCAATGGGCCAAGCTTGCCCCGCTGATGACCCAGCACGAGCGTTTCACGCCCGGAACCGTGATCAGTCGCAGGGGGGATTTTCTGGATCACAGCCTGTTGCTGCTCGATGGGTTGATCGCCCGCAGCGTGCCGCGCGGACAGCGTGCCCGCAGCACCTTCGTCGCCCTCCAATTCCCCGGTGAGTTTGTCGATCTGCACGCCTTCCCGCTGAAGCAACTCGACCATGATGTGATCTCGCTGACCGATACCCATGTCGCCATCATCTCGCATGAGCCGCTGCGCGAGTTGCTCAATGGCGATGTCGAGATGGCCCGGAAGCTCTGGCTGATGACCTTGGTCGATGCCTCCATCCACCGCCATTGGGTGATGCGCAACAGCGCCATGCGTGCGCTGGCCCGGGTGGCGAATTTCCTGAGCGAATTCGATGCCCGCATGACCGCTGCGTATGGGATGGAGCGTCAGAGCCTGCCCTTCAGCCTGCGCCAGACTGATATCGCCGATGCCACCGGCCTCACCTCGGTCCATGTCAGCCGCACCCTGCGTGAGCTGCGCGAACATGGCTGCTGCGCCGTGACGGGCGGCAAACTGCTGATCCACGACCGCGCGGGGCTGCATAAAGTGGGCCAGTTCGAGCCTGCCTACCTCTATATGCCCCAAGCCGAAGCGGCGCTTTAGCCCGCCTCTGCCAGAGGCTGGGGCGCACCTTCCACCTGCAAAGCAATCGCCGGATAGGTTTTACACGGCAGCGCGACATCCCTCTGCGCCCGGACCGCGTGATAGAGCCGTTCGAACTTCGTCACCATCGCCTGCGCATCAAAAAGCCGTGCCACACGGGCGCGGGGCACCTCGGCGGGGATATCGCGCGCCTGTAGCAAGGCCTGCGCCAAGGCAACTGCGCTATCTTCCGCCGTGATGACACCTGCCTCGCCAAGCACCTCCTCAACTGCGCCATGCGGGGTCGCGGCAACAGGCAGGCCCGTCGCCATCGCTTCCACCGCGGCGAGGCCAAAGGGTTCCTCCCACTGTGGGGTGAAGAGCGCCACCGAGGCCCGCCCATAGGCCGCCCCAAGCGCCGCCGTTTCCAGATGCCCGACATAGGCCACATCGCCATAAAGATGCGGTCTTACCATATCGTTAAAGTAATCCCGATGCTCGACCACCCCGTAGATGCGCAGGGGCACCCCTGCGATCTGCGCCGCCTCTGCCGCCAGATGGGTGCCCTTGGTCGGGGTGATCCGCCCCGCCCAAACGGCGCTGCCATCCCCCGGCCCGACTTGCGGCCATTCGTCAAGGTCGATCCCGTTGTGCACCACATGCGCCGTGTCGGGCGCGCCCTCGGGCCACCAGATGCCGCGCTGCCGGGCCGAGACGACGGAGGACAGATGCCAAGGCGCCGCCCCATCCATCAGCGCACTGCGCAACACTTTGAAGGGCGGGATGTGCAGCGAGGTCACCATCGGCAGCCGTTCCGCCCGCGACAGGCGCGGCAGGAAGCGGTGCAGCGCGTTGTTGTGCACCACGTCAAAGCCGCCTTCCAGCAAGAGCCGCGCGGCGCGGGCATAGCAGGCGTCGAGATGGTCGTTCAGCGCGTCGGTGCCGTGAAAGTCATGCCATGGAAAACGCGCGTCGTAATGCGCGTCACAGATCGGCAGCAGCTTCACCCCCGGCGGCAGGCTCGCCGCGCTGTCTTCGCTGGCCAATAGGGTCACCTCATGCCCGCGCTCGGCCAAGATCCGGGCAAGACCGTGGGTAAACGCCTCCATCCCGCCCTTGAAGGGGGCGGCGATGGGGTGGCGAATATGGCCGACGATGGCGATGCGCAGGGTCATTCCGCCGCGATCCGCTCTTCGCCGCGCAGATAGCGCAGCACCCGCGCGGTATTGGCGTAAGGCTGGTCCGACTGCTGCTCGCAAAGCGCGAAGTCATCCGCATCCGGCTCGCGCAGCTGCACCAGCGCGTCTCCGTCGCTCCCCACCAGCCCCATGAGGCGAAAGGCGGTGAGCCAATGGTTCATGGTACGGTGCCCCCATTTGTCGGCGAAAATCTCGGTATTGCGCAGGATCGAGGGGATGTGGTGGATCGGCGGCATGCAATGCGGGTGATGCTGGTGAAAGACCTTCGCGCCCTTCGCCCAGTGGATCGGCACGCCGCGTTCGTCCAACTCACGGCCAAAGTCGGTATCCTCACCTCCGTAGCCGGTGAAACGCTCGTCAAACCCGCCGGAGCGGTCCCAATCTTCGCGGTGGATCGCAAAGTTCAGCGACCAGAAGCAGCGGTAATCGTTGCAGCGTTTCAGCCCCTCGGCGGGCGGCCCCTGACGGTCGGAATGGCGCACGGCAACGGCCTCCAGTTTGGGATAGCTCCAACCTTCGGTGGCGGTTCCGGCGGGGAGGTAGTTGACCTCGCCCATGATCAGCCCGTTGCCCGGCACCGCATAGCCCATATAGTCGGCGATTAGCTCCGGCGCGGGGATGCAATCGACGTCGAGGAAGACCAAACAATCGCCCCTGGCCTCTGCCGCGACGGTATTGCGCGCGCGTGACAGCGGCAGTTCGCTACCCGTCACCTGCACCTGCCGGATCGGGAAATCGGTCTGCGGCAGGTCGTCGTAAAGCCTGTCCTGCATGACCCCGATCACAAGCTCATCCGGCTGGCGGGTCTGACGGGTCAGGCCAAGGATCACATTGCGCAGATGCGCCGCCCGCCCCCGCGCGAGCGTCAGCGCGCTAACTGTGGTATTTTCAGGCACGGATGGGGTGAACGACGTCATGTAAGTCTCCGGTAATTCTGGGTGTTTCAGATAGCAACTGATCGGTGAGGCCGATCAGCCAATTGGCCGTCTCGGCGGCGGCATCTTCGTTGACCAAGGCACGTTGCAGGGCGGGGTCATGGGCATCGAAGGTGTCTTGAATCGCGCGGCGCCATGCCGCGACGGAAGACGGGAAATGCGGCAGGTGATGCGCCGCCCCCGCCCGCGCTAGCGCCTCGGCCTTTTCGACCTGTTCGTCGAAATAGCGCCACTCCGGCACGGCGAGCCACGGGGTCTCTGCCGCTAGGATCTGGTGGCAGGTGGTGTTCCCGGTCGAGGCCACGATCATATCCGCCGCCGCCAGATAATCCGCCGCGTTATCGACCCAGCCGTGATGGCGCAGGTTGGCAGGCTCGGTGGCATGCCAATCGCGCGCCATGCGCCCGATGGTGATGAAAGCCGTGTCGGGCATCGCCCGCGCCGCGATGCCGAAGGGGGCGGAGGCGAAACCCGTGCCGCCCCCGCCCGACATGACCAGCACCATGCGCTGCTCTGGCCCGACACCAAGCCTTTCGCGCAACATCGCGCGCCGCGCCGGATCGGGGCGTTTTACATCGACGCCCAAGCCCCCGGCGAAATGCGTCTTGGCCATATGCCGCGCCGGCCAATCCGGCTGCGCCAGTGCTTTCGCGGCGGGACAAAGCAACCCGACCGCCCCGTCATAGGCCGCCTGATGCCCCGGATCGCCGCGCTGACCGTGTTGCAGCACCTTCACATGCGGCACCGAACAGATCCGCGCAAGCTGCGCCACCTCTGCCGAGACATCACTGATCATCAACACCGGATTGGTGCTGGCGAACCAAGCGGCCAGTTGCGCCATGGCCTGCCGGATGCCGGGCCAGCCAAGCGGTGCGCAATGCACCGTATCCGGCGCGTTGGTGGTGTCATTGATGTCCTCGGCCCCGGTCGCCTCGAAAAGCGATGGCAGGGTGATGACTTCCACCGCCCGGATGAAGGCGGGGAAAATGTCCGGTTTCGCGCAGAAGACGGTCACCGGCTGGCTCTCAGGCAGCGCGTTGACGACCGCCGCGCAGCGCTCCGCATGGCCGCGGCCCTGATGATGGACGAAGTAACCGATGGGCCGCGTCATTGCGCCACCATCTTCACCGGCGGCTCCATCGCGTTGAGGGCGAAGCCGAAGGTTTCCAGCCCCTCCAAGACCCCAGCCGCATGGGCCGCGCGGGCGTGGTAAAGCCGTCTGCCGCTTAGGCGTTCGCGCAGCCCGTCCATCGCATTGCCGACCAAGATGCCCCGGCCCGGACCATCCTCCACCGCCTGCAACATGTCGAAATCATTGCCACTGTCCCCGGCCACCACGACCCGGTCCATCGGCATTCCCAACCGCCGCGCCGCGGCGCAGACCGCAGGCCCCTTGCCCGCCGCCAAGGGTAGAACATCGATCAGCCGCCCATGCGAGGCCACGATCTGCGCCGCAGCACCGCGTCGGGCCAGATGCCGCTCCAACCGGCGCGCGGTGCGCATGTCGCCGAAACCGCTGAGCTTCCACCGCCGCTGCTCAACCGGCGCTTGCCAGTTAAAGCCGAACTCCTTCAGCGCCCGCTCCACCCCGGCCCGGTCCCATCCGGCGTCAAGCTTTTGGGCGAAACGCTCATCCAGACACAGCCGCCCTTCGGCATCGGGCAGATAGACCTCGGTGCCGACAGAGGTGATGAAGACGCGCGGCCTGGGCAGGTTCCAATCGCGCAGGATGCGGCGAGCTTCCGGCAGGCTTCGCCCCGTGGCCACGGCAAAAAGCGGGCGGTCGCGGGCGATCCATGCGTTGAACAGGGCAGCGGATGGCGCGCAGCCCGTCAGCGTGTTGTCGATATCGCTGGCCAGCAGGACCGGCGCGGGCATCGTCACCGGCGCGGCGTGGCGGATATCTTCGCAGATGTGCTGCACGTCCTCGGCCCATTTCGACCAGTCGTAGCGCCCGACATGGGCGCGCCCGGCCTCAGATGCCTCGGCCCAGAATGCGCGATCGTCCAACAGCTTCAACAGCGCCGCTTCAATCGCATCCATGTCACGCGGCGGCACGCAGAGACCATGGCCAAGGTCCGCCACGATATCGGCGGGCCCGCCTTCGCGCGTGGCCACCACCGGCAGGCCATGCGATGCCGCCTCCAACATGGTCAGGCCAAAGGGCTCATGCAGTGCGAGGTTAACAAAAACCCCACCGGTCTGCGCCGCGCGGTCGTAGAGGGCCGCCACATCGCCCTGCGTATGGCTCGGCGGCAGCGCCACTTTGCCGCGCAGTTCCGGCCCCTCCAACGTCTCCCGCAGGCGGATCAGCTCCGCGCGGGCTTCTGCATTCGCCTGTAGCGCATCGCCATGCTGGCCGGCGAGGATCACAAGGTTCGCCCGCGCCTGCAAAGCGGGGCTTTGCGCATAGACCCGCGCCAAGGTCGCAAGGTTCTTGCGGGCCACGGGGCGTGCCACGGCGAGCAGCGTCGGGCGGTCAGGGTCGCTCAGCTGATCGGCCAAGAGGGCACGGCCCGCCCCCGCCTCAGCCGGGCGGCGCAGCGATACGCCCGGAGAGACCCGGTGCACCCGCGCCTGCGCATCCGCCCCATAGGCCGCGACCTGCACCTCGGCCTCATCGCGCGAAGAGAGCACCACCGCATCGGCCTCCAACAGCGCGCGGCGCTCCGCCGCCACGCGCGGGGCATCCACCTTAGCCCCTGACTTGCTCAAAGCCAGCGAATGGGGGGTATAGATCACCGGAATGCCGAACCGAGCACGCGCTGCCAGCGCCAATTGCGCCGCATCGGCGAAATGCGCGTGGATCACATCCGGCAGCCGTTTGGCCTGCGCCAAGTCCTCAAGGAACGCCTCGACCAATGCGGGGATTTCCGCGGCGAGGTTTTCCTTGCTCAGATACCCCCGCTCCGCCGTCCAAAGCCGCCGGATCGACAGGCTGCGGCTGACTTGCTGATCGGTCTGGGCATGCACGGCCCCAAGGCTTGGTTCATCGAAAGCACGGGTCACGATCTGCACCGCATCCACATCGCCCCGCGCCGCCTGCGCGCGGGTCGCCCCCAAGATATAGGCGATGTGACCGCCGGTATCTTCGGTCACGCCATAGTTGACAGACGGCGCCGTGAGGCAGCCCCCGAGGGCAATGTGACAAATGAACATGAATGGGTCTCCTTATGGAGGGGTGACCCCCCTCACAGCCCATCCGTTCCGATAACAAATGTTAATGCATACATCGCTGGACAGCGCGGTTGGACGTCCTAGCTGCCTGCCATTGAACCCCGCCTCTCTCTCCCCCAATCAGAGCCGTCGTGATGCCCTCAGAAATCCCCCCGCGCTACCTGTTCATCGGCGGGCTGCACCGCTCTGGCACGTCGCTGGTCAATCGCTTGGCCAATGCCCTCCCCGGCGCGGGCGGCATCACCGGATCGTCGGCGCCCGAGAATGAGGGGGTCTACCTGCAAGGGGCCATCCCCCATACGGCGCAATCCGGGCGGCCCATGCATTTCGCGACCAACCCCGAGGAACATCTGACCGAGGCGCATCCGCTCAACAGTTTGGAGACGAAGACCCGGCTGGCGCAGGATTGGGCGCCGTGGTTTGCCCCGGACCTGCACTGGCGGGTTGAGAAGTCGCCGGTGAACCTGACCCGCATGCGGCTGATGCAGCAACTTTTTCCGATGTCGCAATTCATCGTCGTCCTGCGCCACCCCGAGGCCGTCGCCGCCTCGGTCGCGTCATGGGTAGATGCGCCGGCGCAGGCGTTGATCGATCATTGGATCGCGGCGCAGGCGCAGATGCTGGATGACCTGCCCTATCTGCATGCGGTGATGGTTCTGCGCTACGAGGATATCGTCGCCGACGCCCCCCGCGCCCTGCGCCGGATCGCGCGTTTCGTCGACTTGCCAGAGGCGGCATTGCCCGAAGGCATCGCGGATGGAAACCAGACCTACGCCGGGGCCACGCAGATGACGAAGGCACAGGCGGCTGAGGCCGCGCGGTGGGGCTATGCCCCCGGGTTGCAGGCCTCGTCTTGGCCCGGCCTGATCCAGCACCCGCTGCGCGCGGTGCGCGAGGCGGTCGAGGCGGCCTGATCGGTTAACCCTCGCCCAGCACCCCGGTCAGCGCGCTTTTGATGATGCCCCGCACGCCGGGGCGTTTTTCGCGGGCAAAGGGCAACGGGCGGCAGACCTCGATGGCGGCCACGCCAACGCGGGCGGTCAGCGCACCGTTCACCAGCCCCTCGCCGAAACGGCGGCTCAGCTTGGCGACGATGGACCCGCCCAAGAGCGGCTCGATCAGATCATCCCCCACGGCCACGGCCCCCGTCGCCACCAAATGCGACAGCACCGCGCGGGTCAGCCGCCATGAGCCGAAAAAGCCCGAGCGCCCGCCGTAGATTTCGGCGATGCGTCGGATCATGCGCAAGTTGCTGCTAAGGGCCGCGGCGACATCGGCCAGCGCCAGAGGCACCAGCGCGGTCACGGCGGCGACCTGCCGGGCGGCGGCCTCGACCTCGCGGGTGGCGGCACGGTCCAGCGGGGCCAGAACCTCACTCTCGGCCAGCCCCAGAAGCGCTTCGGCATCGAATTGATCGCCCCGCAGCTCCGCCAGCCGGTCGCGGCCCCAGCGGGTATCCTCGCGATGCTTGTAGAGCGCCTCAAGCCGGTCCGTGACGCTGCGCGCGGCGGTCAGATCCCCCTGCGCCAGCGCTTCGCCCGCATCATGGCGCAGCCCGTCGAGCCGCGCCAGCCGTCCAAAGGCCGCCATCTCGCGCAGCGATAGCAACAAGAGGACCAGCAGGAACGCCCCGATCAGCAGCGTCATCGCCCAGCCGAGCAGCGGGTAGCGCGCCATCAGGTCTGTCACGAAGGTCCAAGCCGCGATCGACACCAGCGCGGTGACCAATGCCCCCGCCAGCGCCCAGAACAGCCGCACCAAGCGCGACGGTTTGCGCGCCGCGAGCCGGGCCGCGATCTGCATCGCTTGGCCCTTGGGCGGCGGAGCCTCGACGTCCAACTCGGGCACGGCGGGCGCATCGGCGACCGAGGGCTGCGGCTTGGTGTCTTCTTCAAGGTGGAACAGGATCGGTCCGCGGGCCATCAGGCGGCCTCCCTTTGCCAGTGCAATGTCAAATCGGGCAGCCCTTCGTCATTGGCGCGGCCATCGCTGCGCGCGGTCTCGGCAAACCCGTGTTGGCGGTAGAAGGCGATAGCCCGCGCATTGGCCTGAAAGGTCCAGCAGGTCAGCGACTTATGCCGTGTCTTTAACGCGCCCAAAAGGGCCGAGCCGATGCCCTGCCCCCGCGCCGATTGGGCCACAAATAGCGCATCCAACGCGCCGCCCTCGCAGGCCGCGAAACCAGCCACGCGGCCCTCCCGCTCGGCCACCGTGACCCAGCCCCGGGCGATCATCGCATCCGCATGGGCGATATCCTCGGCACCGGTATGAATGCGCGGCAACCACGCTGTGTTTCGGGCGAAATCGCTCATGATGCCGCCCACGGCGCCTGCGTCGAGGGGCTGGGCCGGGCGCAGGGTGGCGGGGCGTGTCACAACCGCACTCACAGCCGGTCCCCAATCAGGAATTCCGCCGCACGGTCGAGCCGGATATGCGGCGGCCCATCGCCGGGGCGCAGGTCCAACACCGCAGGGGCAAAGCGCATGATCTGATAATCCGCCCCCAGCCATTCCTGCGCGCCCTGCCGCGCGGGGGTCAGCAGATGCGCCGGATCTTCGGGCAGTTCACCGGGGTAGAATGCCGCCTGCCGCCCGCGCGTCTCGTCGTCGTTCAAAAGCGTGCCGCGCACCACGTCGAGCGGCTCTCCCCCATAGGTCATCACGTCTTCGGTCGTGGCGCGCAGGCTGGCGATGGCCATGGCCCGCGTGCCCGCACCCGCATATTGCGCCCGGTCCCGCGCCTCGCGGATCAGCGCCTGCATGATACCGCTCAGCCGGGGATGCTGGCTGTGGTGCAGATGGTCGGCCTTGGTCGCGGCAAAGAGGATTTTCTCGACCCGTTTGCCCCGCAAGAGGGTGGTCAGAAAGTTGTTCGTCCCCGGCCGGAACGCGGCCAGAATATCGGCCATGGCGCCGCGCAGGTCTTCGACCGCCTGCGGCCCTTGGTGGATCGCGCCAAGCGCGTCAACCAGCACCACTTGCCGATCGATCCGCGAAAAGTGATCGCGGAAGAAGGGCTGCACCACCTGTTTCTTATAGGCCTCGAACCGCCGCGCCATTTCGCGGATCAGCGATTTGCGCGGCGCGCCTTCCGATCCCGGCAGCGGCGCAAAGGTCAGCACCGGCGATCCGGCGAGATCACCGGGCAGCAGGAACCGCCCCGGCGTGCAGTCGGAATAGCCATTAGCACGGGCGGTTTGCAGATAGTCGGCAAAGCTGTCGGCAAGCTTGCGGGCCCTAGTTTCCTCCAACTCCGCATGAGGATCGGTCTGCGCGGCCAGCGCGCGGTAGCCCGCCGCCTCTTCACGCGACGCGATGCGTTCAATGACTTGCGCCGACCATTCGGCATAGGTGACATCCATCAGCGCCAGATCTAGCAGCCATTCGCCGGGGTAATCCACGATATCCAGATGCAAGGTGCGCGGCCCTTGCAGACCTGCCAGCAACCCATTGGGCCGCACCTTGAGCGAGAGCCGCAGTTCCGAAATCGCCCGCGTGCTTTCGGGCCAATGGGGCGTCTTTCCGGTCAGCGCGGCAAGGTGGGTCTCATACTCGAACCGGGGCACGGTATCGTCGGGCTGGGGCTGCAGAAACGCCGCCTCGATCCGCCCCTCAGAGGCCGCGAGCAGCCCCGGCATCCGCCCCCGGTCCAGCAGGTTGGCCACCAGCGAGGTGATGAAAACCGTCTTGCCCGAACGCGCAAGCCCCGTGACCCCGAGCCGGATTACCGGCTCGAAAAACGTCTCGCCCACCGTGTCGGTGACATTCTCAAACTGCCGCCAAATCCCGTCGGCAATGCCTGTGATACCCAAAGCTGCGCCCGTCCTTCTTTCTTTGGCCTCAACATAGGGTCGGCAGGCAGGGATTGCCAGAAGCGCCCGCCCGCGCTAAGGCCCCGGTCATGCCCAGATATGCCCTGAAAATCGAATACCACGGCGCGCCCTTCAACGGGTGGCAGCGTCAGGTTGACCAGCCCACAGTGCAAGGCGCGATCGAGGCCGCTTTGGCCAAGCTGGAACCCGGTGACCACACCATCGCCGCCGCCGGGCGCACCGATACCGGGGTGCATGGGCTGGCGCAGGTTGCGCATTGCGACATGGCCCGCGATTGGTCGCCCTTCCGGCTCGGCGAGGCGCTGAACTATCACCTCAAGCCGCAGCCCATCGCGATCACCGATTGCGTGCTGGCGCCCGAGGATTTTCACGCCCGCTTTTCGGCGCTTGAGCGGCGCTACCACTTCCGCATCCTCAGCCGCCGCGCCCCGGCGGTGCATCAAGCGGGGCTGGTCTGGCAGATCAAACACCGCCTAGATGTCGCGGCCATGCAGGCAGCGGCGGATCTTTTGGTGGGCAAGCATGATTTCACCACCTTCCGCTCGACCGTTTGTCAGGCGGAAAGCCCGGTGAAAACGCTCGATCGGTTACAGGTCTCGCAGGTCGAGACCATGGCCGGGACGGAGTATCATTTCGACGTGCGCGCGCGGTCCTTCCTGCACAACCAGGTGCGCAGCTTCGTCGGCTCGCTGGAGCGGGTCGGCGCGGGGTCATGGAGCGTGGCGGATATGGGTGCAGCACTTGCGGCGAAGGATCGGGCTGCCTGCGGGCCAGTCTGCCCGCCGCAGGGGTTATATCTGGCGCATGTG
The DNA here is from genome assembly GCF_043557115.1 of Sulfitobacter sp. 1A13679. Classification (NCBI taxonomy): domain Bacteria; kingdom Pseudomonadati; phylum Pseudomonadota; class Alphaproteobacteria; order Rhodobacterales; family Roseobacteraceae; genus Sulfitobacter; species Sulfitobacter sp. 1A13679. The sequence continues at coordinate 94,503 of NZ_JBIFFO010000011.1, read as the reverse complement.
AGCTATCCGGTGGACCCGTTCGCTAAGGCGTGACGAGGACCATCGCCTGCCCGCGGGGTGGCGATGCTTCAGGCGGTTCATACCACTTTATCGTGCAGCCTAGGGGCGCGTTACCCAGAGGACACCGCCCTTGGCGAGTTCGCCTCCCCGCGGGCAGGCGATGGTCCGGCGCCTTAGGCTGATTCCGGACCTATAAGCCCTCTTACGGCAGAGGCGTCCACGTCCCGTGGAATTTCCCCTCTTCGCTGATCCGCTCAAACCCATGCGCACCAAAGAAATCCCGCTGCGCTTGGATCATATTCGCCGTGCCACGCGCCCGGCGCATGCTGTCATACCACGCCAGCGCCGCCGACAGCGCAGGCAGCGCGACACCGAGCAATGCGCCCGCCGCCACCACCCGGCGCAGCGCCGGAATGCTCTCTTCCAAGCGTTTGCGCATCGCGGGGGCGAGGATCAGATGCCCACCGGGCAATTCGCCCCGGAAGGCATCGGCAAACTCGTCCAAAAGCGCCGAGCGGATGATGCAGCCCGCGCGCCAAATCTCAGAAATACGCGCCATGTCGAGCGACCAGTCAAACTCCTCCGATGCCGCCGACAGGATGCGAAAGCCCTGCGCGTGGCCAATGATCCGCCCTGCCAAAAGCGCCATTTCCAGATCCGCCACCTCGGGCAGCGGCGCGTCCTGCACACCTTCGGGCAACAGCGGCTCGGCCATTTCGCGCACAGACTTCTCGCTCGACCATCCACGCGCGCCGACGGCGGCTTCGATGGTATTGGCCGATTGCCCCATCTTGAGCGCTTCGATCAAGGTCCAGCGCCCGGTGCCCTTTTGCCCGGCCTGATCGCGGATCACATCGACCATCGGCGTTCCGGTCTGGGTGTCGACCGACAAGAGCGCCGCGGCCGAGACTTCGATCAGATAGGAGTTCAGCGGCCCCTTGCGCCAGTCGGCAAAGAGATTACCAATCTCAACCGCGCCCTGCCCGCCCGCATCGCGTAGCAGGCCGTAGACTTCGGCGATCATCTGCATGTCGGCATATTCGATGCCGTTATGCACCGTTTTGACAAAATGCCCCGCCCCGTCGGGGCCGAGATGCGCCACGCAAGGCGTGCCCTCGAATTGCGCGGCAATCTTCTCGGCCATCGGTTTGAACCGGGTCCAGGAATGCGCGCTGCCGCCGACCATCATCGACGGGCCATTGCGCGCCCCGGCCTCGCCACCCGACACGCCCATGCCGACGAAATGCAGCCCCGTGCCTTCGAGTTCGGCACTGCGGCGGCGGGTGTCGTGGAAATCGGCGTTGCCGCCGTCGATCAAAGTGTCGCCCTCATCCAGTAGCGGTTTGATCGCCTTGATCATCGCATCGACCGGCGCGCCGGAGGGGATCATGAAAAGGATGCTGCGCGGGCGGGCGATGGCGGCGACGAACTCCTCAAGCTGCTCGGTCCCGATCAGGCGCTCGGCCAGCGGCCCCGCCTCGTCAAGGAATGGCGCGATCCAATCGGCCTCTCGGTTGCTGACCGCCACGGTAAATCCATTGTCGGCCAAGTTCAGCGCCAGTGCCGAGCCCATGGTGCCCAGACCGTATACCCCGATATCGGCGCCTGCGCCCTGTGCCGCGCCCCCGTCCGCCTGCGTGCCAGTTGCCATAACGATCATGCCTCATATCTAGCCTGTCATACTGCCAAGCCCACCTATCCGGCGGGCCGCAGTTTGATTTGCGTTCGGGAAGACTATATAATGTGCGGATAACAAGAAAAACACCCGACCGAGGCATAGTTCTGTAATGACACAAGTATTTAGACGCGCATGGGAGGATATGGTCCTTCCTATTTTTAAACGTCCCCGCCGTGTACAGGTTGCCGCCCTGTGCTACCGCGACACCGAGGCGGGTAAAAAGGTCCTGCTGATCACCAGCCGCGACACGGGCCGCTGGATTTTGCCCAAGGGCTGGCCGATCGATGGGCTGGACGGCGCCGGCGCCGCCTTGCAGGAAGCATGGGAAGAGGCCGGGGTGACCAAAGCGGATATCGAATCCGATCCGATGGGCATTTTCGACTATGACAAGGGTCTCGGCGAAGGCCTGACCGTGCCCGTGACCACACAGGTCTATCTCACCCGCGTCCGCGATCTGAGCGAGGAATACCCCGAAGCGGGCATGCGCAAACGCGCGTGGTTCACCCCGCAGGAGGCATCGGAACTCGTGGATGAGCCTGATCTTAAAGCAATCTTATCCGCCTTCCATTAAGCCCCTTCGGCACCGGGCCGCTGTCCGGTGCCATATCCCCCCTGCCCCATTGCCGCCCCTGCCCGTTTCGGGATGTTACAATTTTGTGACAGGGTGACTTGCGCCCTCGGTAGCCTTATGTCACCCCCCGCTGAACGTTAGGATCGGAGATCATACAGGAATGGCAACGGAACCGCAGGGCAGCCAGTGGAAGACACTGGACAAGGACCTCAACCGTATTTCGCAAGTCGAACTGGCCGCGACCTATGTCGCCCGCCCCCTTGTGGCGCCGGGCATCGCGCTGGCCTTTATCGTGGTGGCAGGTGCCGTTGCGGCGGTATTCTTCGGGCAGCAGCCCTCCAGTTTTGTCGTAATCGCAGCGGCGGTTTTCGGTGCCTATATGGCGGTGAACATCGGCGCGAATGATGTGGCCAACAACATGGGCCCCGCCGTTGGGGCCAACGCGCTGACCATGGGCGGCGCGATTGTCATCGCGGCACTGTGCGAATCCGCCGGGGCGCTTCTGGCGGGGGGCGATGTCGTCTCGACCATTTCCAAGGGCATCATCGATCCGGCGAGCGTGGCGGACACGCGCATCTTTGTCTGGGCGATGATGGCCGCGCTGGTCTCCTCCGCGCTTTGGGTCAACCTTGCCACATGGGTCGGCGCGCCTGTCTCGACCACCCACTCGGTCGTGGGCGGGGTCATGGGCGCGGGCATCGCGGCTGCGGGCCTTGGCGCGGTCAACTGGAGTTCAATGAGCATGATCGCCGCAAGCTGGGTGATCTCGCCCGTGCTGGGCGGTGCCGTGGCGGCGATGTTTTTGGCCTTCATCAAGGCGCGCATCCTGTACCAGGACGACAAAATCGCCGCATCGCGCACTTGGGTGCCGGTTCTGGTTGGCCTGATGGCCGGGGTCTTTGCCGCCTATCTGGCGCTGAAGGGGCTGAAAAAGATCATCAGCATCGACATGCCGGTCGCCCTGATCATCGGCCTTGTGACGGGGCTTGTGGTCTATGCCATCTCCGCCCCGCTGATCCGCCGCGCCTCGGAAGGGATGGAGAACCGCAACCGCTCGGTCAAAACGCTCTTTGGCCTGCCGCTGGTCCTCTCTGCCGCCCTGCTCAGCTTTGCCCATGGCGCGAATGACGTGGCCAATGCGGTTGGCCCGCTGGCGGCGATCGTCCATGCGACCGAGTTCGGCGGTTTCGAGGATAAGGTGAGCATTCCCACATGGGTGATGATCATCGGGGCCTTCGGCATCTCCTTCGGTCTGTTCCTATTCGGGCCGAAACTGATCCGCATGGTCGGCAGCCAGATCACCAAGCTGAACCCGATGCGCGCCTATTGCGTGGCGCTTTCGGCGGCGATCACGGTGATCGTGGCGTCGTGGCTGGGCCTGCCCGTGTCTTCGACCCATATCGCCGTGGGCGGGGTCTTTGGCGTGGGCTTTTACCGTGAATGGCATATGGAACGGCGCCTGCGCCGGATCGGGGCCAAGACCGGTGAGGTCAAGCGCATCGCCAAGGAAGAGCGCCGCCGCCGCAAGCTGGTGCGCCGCTCGCATTTCATGACCATCGTCGCGGCTTGGGTGATCACCGTGCCCGCAGCGGCGCTGCTCTCTGGCATCGTCTTTTGGGTGCTCAACGCCTTTGTGAACTAAGGTCAGGCGCGGGCGCGCCTCACCCCTCTTGCCGGTCCTGCCTTGCCGCCATTTCGGCCCGAAGGGCGGTGACCGGCAAATGCGGCAGCCCTTCATTCGCAAGCTCTGCCCAGCCCATCACCCGCAGCACCATATCCGTCACCGGCGTCGCGCGGCCAAGCACCCTTGCGCGGCGCTGCACCTCGCCTTGAAGCGCGCCGATCTCGGTCGGGCGGCGCGCGGCGAGGTCTTGCGCCATGGAGGTCCGCGCCTGCGGGTCGATCTGCAACATGGCCGCAGCGACGCGGGTAAAAATCGGCGTCGGCAGGCGCAAGAGCGTCGGGACCAATCGAGCCGGGATTGGCGTGGTCATGGCGGGGCGGATCTTATCGGCGCGCAAGACCGCCAGCGCCTCGGCCCATTGATCGGCCATTAGACGCCGCCACGCCCGATCCTGCAACTGCGCTTGAAGCGGCAAACCGCTCAGCGCATTCAGGGCGTTGTTGAGGTTCATCAGAAACTTGCCCCATTGCAGAGCGGTGATATCGGCGCGTTCCTCTACCTTTAGGTCCGGCAGCGACAAACGTGCGGCCAGATCGGCGGGGCCACCCTCGATCACCAGATCGCCCGAACTTGCCCTGTGGTAGCAACCCTGCCCCATGGCCACGACATTGAACGGCACCAGCCCTGCGCGCAGATCATGCTGCGGCAGGTGCTGCGCCAGAACCGCGCGATTGCCCATGCCGTTTTGCAGGCTGATGACCTGCACGCCCGGCGCGCAGTGGCGGGCGATCAGACGGGCCATGTCTTCGGTGTCGCGTGACTTGACCGTGACCAGCACGATATCCGCATCGCGCAGACAGGTCTCATCCCCGGCAAGGTTCAGATCATCCGGCGAGAGGTAGCGCGCCATGCCGCCGAAATCCGTCAGGGTCAGCCCATGGGTGCGGATTTCAGCCTGAATGCGGGGCCGCGCCAGCAGGGTCACGGCATGGCCTGCCCCGGCCAGCAGCCCGCCGACAAAGCAGCCCACCGCCCCCGCGCCCGCAACAACGATGCGGGGGCCGTCGCTCATGCGCCCAGACACCAGCGCATGACAGCTTTCTGCGCGTGCAGACGGTTCTCAGCCTCGTCAAAGATCACCGAATGCGGCCCATCCATGACCGAGCTTGTCGCCTCGTCATCGCGGTGCGCGGGCAGGCAATGCATGAAAAGCGCGTCCGGTTTCGCCAACGCCATCAGCGCATCGTTCACCTGATAGCCGCGCAGCTGATTGTGCCGCCGCTCCCGCGCGGACTGCGGATCATGCATGCTGACCCACGTGTCAGTGACCACCAGATCGGCACCCTCCACGGCCTTCTGGGGGTCGCGCTCGGTGGTATAAAGCCCGTCGAGCGCGCGCTCGGGATCGAGCGGCTCCGGCCCGGTGAAGACAAGGTCGAAGTCGAACTGCTTGGCCGCATGGGCGAAACTGGCGAAGACGTTGTTGCCGTCGCCCGACCAGACCACCTTGCGCCCTTTGATCGGGCCGCGGTGTTCTTCAAAGGTCTGGATGTCGGCCATGATCTGGCAGGGATGCGTGCGGTTGGTCAGCCCGTTGATCACCGGCACGGTGGCATATTCCGCCATCTCCAGCAGGGTCTGCTCCTCAAAAGTGCGGATCATGATCATATCCACATAGCGCGACAGCACGCGGGCGGTGTCGGCGATGGTCTCACCATGGCCAAGCTGCATGTCAGCACCCGAAAGCACCATCGTCTGCCCGCCCATCTGACGCACGCCCACGTCGAAGGAGACACGCGTCCGGGTCGAGGGCTTCTCAAAAATCAGCGCGACCATGTGATCCTTCAACGGCTGGTCATCATCCGGCGCGCCGCGCGGGCGGCCGTTGCGCGCGGCTTTCATGGCGGCGGCATTGTCGATGATCTGCCGCAGATCGGCGGGGTCGGTTTGGTGGATATCGAGGAAATGGTTCATCTGTCGTCTCTGTCTTGCGGGGTCCAAGGCCACGGCCTTGAAAGCCCGAGGAATGTTTTGGGGTGAATGGCGCTCAGGCCGGGGTCAGGTCACGCGCGATGGCATCAAGGCGGGTCACCGCCTCGGCAATCTCATCGTCGGAAATGGTCAGCGGCGGAAGCAGGCGGATCACATTATCGGCGGCGGGCACGGTGATCAGCTCATGGGCATAGCCCGAGGCGACCACATCGGCATTCGCCGCTTTGCATTTCAGCCCCAGCATCAGCCCCGCGCCGCGCACCTCCTCAAAGACCTCCGGATGCTCAGCCACCAGCCCTTCGAGACGCTGACGCAGCAGCCCCGCCTTGCGGCTCACCTCGGCCAGAAAGGCCGCGTCGGCCACCACATCCAGCACGGCGCAGCCCACGGCACAGCCCAGCGGGTTGCCGCCATAAGTCGACCCATGGGTGCCTGCGGTCATGCCCGAGGCCGCCTTTTCCGTGGCCAGTACGGCGCCCAGCGGAAAGCCCCCGCCGATGCCCTTGGCGACCATCATGATATCAGGGGTGATCCCGGCCCATTCATGGGCAAAGAGCCGCCCGGTCCGGCCCACGCCGCATTGCACCTCATCGCAAATCAGCAAGAGCCCGTGGATGTCGCAAAGCGCGCGCATCTGCTGCAACTCCGCATCCGGCACGGCGCGGATACCGCCTTCGCCCTGTACCGGCTCGATCATGATGGCGGCGGTCTTGTCGGTGATGGCGGCCTCAAGAGCGGCGCTGTCGCCAAGGTCGAGATGCACGAAACCCGGCAGTTGCGGGCCAAAGCCTTTGGTCATCTTCTCAGACCCCGCCGCCGCGATCCCGGCAGAAGAGCGGCCGTGAAAGGCCCCGTTAAAGGCGATGATCTCGACCCGCTCGGGCTGGCCTGCCTCGTAAAAATACTTGCGCGCCATCTTCACCGCCAATTCGCAGGCCTCGGTCCCCGAATTGCAAAAGAAGGCGGTGTCGGCAAAGGTCTCGGCCACCAGCCGGTCGGCCAGCGCCTCTTGCTGCGGAATGTGGTAGAGGTTCGAGGTATGCCACAGCGCCTGCGCCTGATCGGTCAGCGCCTTCACCAGCGCCGGATGCGCATGGCCAAGCGCGTTCACCGCGATCCCCGCGCCAAGGTCGAGAAAACGTCGCCCATCCGCCTCGATCAGCCAAGTGCCTTCGCCTTTGACGAAAGTCAAAGGGGCGCGATTATAGGTTGGCAGAACGGAAGGGATCATCTGTTTGTCCTTGAAAGAGGGCCGTGTCACGCCGGTAAAAGGGCATGGGGCTGGCGCAGGGTCAATGGGATTTGCTTGTTTTTGAAAGGATGCAGCACGCAGGCTGCGAGATCAGGCCATCACGCCGCCCCAAGGGGGCGCCATGTTATCGGACGAAGCGTCGTCGGATGGAATATGCGGCAGATTTGATCATGGCTCTTGCATAGCCGCCCTTCATCCCCCACGTAAAGTCCCAATCGCAGCGCCCCGTGCCCAGAGGGCATCGGCGCTTGCACCTGCGGCCCCAGAAGATAAAATGGGGGCCGATACACTGACAAAGCGGTCCGGGCTAGGGGGCCGCTTTTTAACTGGGGAACCCCGTATGTCCTGGACTGATGAGCGCGTAGAGACACTGAAAAAGATGTGGGGCGAAGGCCAGTCCGCCAGCCAGATCGCGAAGGAACTGGGTGGGGTGACGCGCAATGCCGTGATCGGCAAGGTGCACCGTCTGGGCCTGTCGAACCGCACCGCGGGCGCGCCCGCCGCCGCGGCGGCGACTGCCAAGCCGGAGCCCAAGGCCAAGCCCGCAGCCCCCAAGGCCGAGGCCAAGGCGAAGCCCGCCGCGAAAGCCGCGCCCGAGCCGGAGGCCGAAGCCGCCCCCGCGCCCGAAGCCGAAGAGCCCGCCGCAGCCCCGGCGCCCAAGCCCAACCTGCCCGCACGCAAGCAGATCATCCCCGCAGGCCAACCCCTGCCGCCGCAGCCGTCGGCGAATGAGATCAGCCCAGAGGCGCTTGCCAAGGTCAGCGAAGTTGAGAAGAAGGCCAAGAAGATCGGCCTGATGGAACTGACCGAACGCACCTGCAAATGGCCCGTGGGCGACCCGGCGACCGATGATTTCTGGTTCTGCGGCCTGCCCGTGCAGCAGGGCAAACCCTATTGCGAGGCCCATGTCGGCGTCGCCTTCCAACCGATGAGCGCCCGGCGCGACCGCCGCCGCTAAAACTGGCAGGATAAAATGAAAAAAGGCGGGCGGGCTTGAGTGCCCTGCCCGCCTTTTTCTTTGCCTCAAGATAAAATTAGCGCAGCTTCGGCGGTTTCGCCGGATCGCCGCCCGGGGCCATCCGGGGCGTCTTCTGCAAAGGCTCCATCTGCGGCAGGTCAAACCGCAGGCCGACGCGGGCCAGCTTCTCGACCACCGCGTCATTGGGGCCGAAGAAGCCGACATCCATCGCCCCCGCCTCGATCCCCGAAAAGGTCAGCGCCTCGGACGCGGCGCGCACCAGCGCGACTTGCGCCCGGGGGATCGCGCCGACGAAGGCCAGCAGATGCCCGCGCCCGCCGCCGCTGTATTCGACACCGACAAGGAAGGCCCCTGCCGCCATGCCCGTGGCCGTGGCGAGCTTTGCGTCAATCGCGGCGATCAGCGTCTCGGGCAAGCCCTGCGGCGGGAACACGCGGTCGATGCCCGCCTCCACCTCGCCCGGCGCATGGGCCAATGTGCTGCGCAGCCAGTCCATCGCCTCGGCAGGCAGCAGGATCTCGGACGGGGCCACGCCGATGTTCACCGCCATGCCCAAGGGCTGCCCCTCCAACATCGCGGCAATCGCACGGCCCGAGAGCGCCACGTAAGGAGACGCCTCCCCCACATGGGCCGAGAGCCGCGCCGCGCGGTCGAAGACCATAACATAGCTATCGTCAAGCAGCACCGGGCTGATCTGATCGCCCTGCGGCTCATCCTCAAGCAGCATGAAAAGCTCGACATCCGCAATACGCTCGTAAAAACGCAGCCGCGCCGCGTCGTCGTCGGGGGCGGAGGTCATCGCGGCATGGGCTTGGTCGAGCGGGGTCGGCTCGGTCTTGGGGTCAGTTTGGCGGTCGGTCATTCATCACCTCGGACACGGCGGCGCGCAGACGGGGCAAGACCTCTTCCGCGAACCAGGGATTCTTGTTCAACCATCCGGTATTGCGCCACGACGGATGAGGCAAGGCAAAGACCCCCGGCGGATGATCCCGCCAGCCCGCCACGGCCTCGGTCACATTGCGAAATCCGGGGAGGTGATATTTCATCGCATAGGCCCCAATCAACACCGTTAGCCGCAGATCGGGCAGCATCTCCAGCACCGGCTTGCGCCAAGTCTGCGCACAGATACGCGGCGGTGGCAGGTCACTGCCCTTGGCATCATAGCCCGGAAAGCAAAATCCCATCGGCACGATGGCGACCCTGTCGCGGTCATAGAATGTCGCCTCATCCAGCCCCAGCCAGTCGCGCAGGCGGGTGCCGGACATATCCCAGAACGGCTTGCCCGCCTCATGCACCCGTTTGCCGGGCGCTTGGCTGGCGATCAGCAGCCGCGCGCCGGGTTTAAACCAGACGATGGGCCGCGGGCGATGCTGGGTGGCGGTCACGGCGAAACGCTCGGCACAAAGGCGGCAGGCCGCCAGATCATCTCGGATATCTTTCATGAGCAGGAGATAAGCGATAGGACCAAAAGATAAAGGGCGGCGGGCCATCACTTCGACAATTATCGAAATAAACCTTGCATCGCGCTGACGTTTCGATATTTCTAGAATCATGAAACAAGAATCCGCAACCCCCGCCCTCACCCTTGCCGCCAGCAGCTTTGCGGCGCTTGGATCGGAACAACGCCTTCTGGTGCTGCGCACGCTGGTGCGCGCCGGATCAGAGGGACTGAACATCGGCACGCTGGGCGAACGCACCGGCGTGACCGGCTCGACCCTGACACATCATCTGAAACTCTTGGCCTCTGCCGGTCTGGTGAAACAGGAAAAGCAAGGCCGCAGCACCATCTGCGCCGCCGTCGCCTATGAAGAGGTGCAGGCGTTGGCGAATTTCCTGCTGACCGAATGCTGCGCGGACGCAATCGAAGGCTGCACGGAGCATAACCATGGCTGATACCACACAAACCCTCCCCGTGCTGCACCGCTTGGCCTTTCTGAAAGGCGCTTGGGGCATCACGCTGGCGCTCTTGGCGCTGATCGCGCTGCTGGATCCGCCGCAGGTCATGCCGACGGTCATCTTCGCGTCTGAGGCGCTTTTGCACACCGCCCCCTTCATCGCCTTCGCGGTGCTGGCCGTGGCCTATCTCAAAGCCAGCGGGGCGGAGAGCCTGCTTGCCCGCGCGTTCGAGGGCAACCCGGCCCGGATGGTGGTGATGGCGGCAGCACTCGGCGGCTTGTCCCCCTTTTGCAGTTGCGAAGTGATCCCCTTCATCGCCGCGCTGCTGGCGGTCGGTGCCCCGCTCGGCGCGGTGATGGCCTTTTGGCTGGCCTCCCCGCTGATGGACCCGGCGATGTTCGCGATCACCTCAGGCACGCTCGGCTTCGACTTCGCCTTGGCGAAAACCATCGCGGCGCTTGGCGTCGGCATGTTCGGGGGTTTCACCGTCATGGCCCTGTCCCGCACGCCGATTTTCAACGACCCCCTGCGCCCCCAGCCCGCGAAAAGCAGCTGCTGTTCTTCGGCCAAACCCTTTTCCGGCGCGCCGGTTTGGAAGTTCTGGCAAGAGGCCGAGCGCCGCGCGAGCTTTGCCGACACGGCGCTGACCAATGCGCTGTTCCTCGTCAAATGGCTGACCCTCGCCTATGTGGTCGAAGCCCTCATGCTGACCTATGTGCCCGCGGAATGGATCGCCAATGTCTTGGGCGGCACCGGGATCATGCCGATCATTCTGGGCGCATTCGTGGGCGCACCGGCCTACCTGAATGGCTATGCCGCCGTGCCCCTGATCGACGCGCTGCTGGCGCAAGGGATGACTCAAGGCGCGGCCATGTCCTTTGTCGTGGCGGGCGGGGTAAGCTGCATTCCGGCGGCCATCGCGGTCTGGGCACTGGTCAAACCGCATGTCTTTGCCGCCTATATCGGCTTTGCCTTCGTCGGGGCGATCTTTGCGGGTGTGATCTGGCAGTTGGTCGCGTGACCGCATCAAACTGACGACCCGAATGCGGGGGCGGTAGAAATGCCGCCCCCTTTTCCGTTTGAGATTGTCTTTGCGGTGAGGGCAGATGTCGCCCGCGCCGACAGGACGGGCAGCGAGGCGCTCGCGACTTACGCAGCCGCGCGCTCCCCATCTGGCTTTTCGGAGGGTTCATCCCCAATCGGCCCCTCGCCATTCACCATGTCTTTGACAGCCATCCCATGGGGCAATTCCTTCCCCGTACCATTGCCCAAGGGCATATCGATATAGAAGGTCGTGCCGGGGCCGTCGTTCTTGAAATAGTCGATCTGCCCGCCCAAAGCTTCGATGATCCGTTTCGAGATGTTCATCCCCAGCCCGGTGCCGCCGACGGCCCGCTGGTCCGAGGAATCGATTTGCGAGAATTCGTCGAAGACCTTCTCGCGCTCGGATTCGGCCAGGCCGATCCCCTCGTCGATCACGCTGATCCGCACCTTGTCGCCAAGGTTGACCGAGGTGACCTTGACCGTCGACCCGGCGGGCGAGAATTTGGCCGCGTTCGACAGAAGGTTGGACATCACCTGTTGCAGGCGCTTTTCATCCGTGGCGATCCCCGCAGGCTCCGACGGTTTGGCATAGCGCAGCGTCACGCCAAGGTTGCCTGCAAAGGATTGGTTCAACTCTATCGCATCTTCGATAATGGTCTGAACCTCAAGCGGTTCGATATCAAAGCTGATCTTGCCCGCCTCGAACTTTTGCAGGTCGAGAATCTCGTTAATGATCGACGTCAGCCGCGCCGAATTGCGCTGCGCGATCTTCAAGACCTTCTCCATCTGGGGGGTCATCTCGCCCAAAACCCCCGCGCAGGCCATATCCAGCGAGCCTTTGATCGAGGTCATCGGCGTGCGCAGCTCATGGCTGATGGTAGAGACGAACTCGGTCTTCACCTTGAACGCGATCTTGGTTTTCTCATGCTCGACCTTCAGTTCTTCAAGCTGGCGCAGATTGGTGCGGTACATCTTCAGGAAGATGCGTGAGCAATCGACGATGAAGTAGAGCACGAAGACCACGGTGAACAACTGGGTCCAAAGCTCGGATTCGATGCTCGCCCCCGTGCGCACGATGTCCCAGATCGGGATGAAGAGGAATGTCGCGCCATAGATCGCAAGCCGCAGCATCAGCACCGGCAGGATATGGTGGTTGTTCATCGAGGCGAAGAGCGCCGCGGCGAAAAGGAAGAAGAGCGGCAGGAAATGCGTCGTCGCCCCCTGCTGAAGCGCGATCCCAAGGGCGAAATAGCTGATCACCCCGGCGCTCAGCACCGTGCCGATATAGATCCGGTTCATGAACAAACGCGCCAAACGCGGGCTGCGCCCCCGCCAGCGGGTGATGCGCAGGAAAAGCAGATAGTCGAAAGTCTCGGAAATCGCGATCAGGATGACCGTCGAGATCGACAGCCACAGATCATAGTAGAACGCAGACAGGCAAATGGCCGCCGCAAAGATCATCTGCCGCTGCCAAAACAGGTTAACGCCGACTTGGGAGTAGTCCCGCATCTGCTGCACCTTTGTCGCGTCTGCCAGATGCGGCGTATGAATCGGGCCGTATGTTACTTTTTCCTGCGACATCGCTCTCGTTTTCTTCGGTCGGCTGCTCGAATGCCGGCATTCTGCCGACAAACGCTCTTAACATGTTGCATTTCGGCATCGAAGCACATGTTAGACGCGATCATCTTCCCTTCTACACCCGGAAATGGGACATAAGTATGGCCATTTCATGCAACTAGAGGTTAGCCTCTTGATAAGAGGTATTTTTACAGCGAATTTTCGAGGTCCAACATGAGTCTGCAAGGACGGAGCTTCAGTGGAAAATCTTGGCAGGATGTTCTTCCCGAACTGACGCCACAGGACGCTAAGGCGCTGGAAGTAAAGAACAACAGCTTCCCACGAAAACTGCTTAACAGCAAATCGACTGAGGCCGACGCCTATAGCCCCGAGGCCCTTGCCCGTGCCAACCCCTATATGCGTGCCACAACTTTGTCATTTTTGAACATGCATCAGCACGGGGAATTATTCGTTAACTTCCTCCGGGCGCGGCGCCGAATCTTTATCGACGATAAGCAGTGGGATCTCCCTCAGGTTGATGGGATGGAGTTTGACCAATACGACACGCCCCGCGCGCGTTGGATCGTTTTGCATGAATATGGGGAGGTCATGGGCGGGGTCCGCCTGATGCCCACCACCTCGACCTGCGCGCAATACAGCTACATGCTGCGCGATGCGCAACTGGGAATGCTGCCGGATATTCCGCAGGACGTGCTGTTCTTCAAAGCGCCCGTGCGCGATGACATCTGGGAAGCCACCCGCCTGTTCCTGACCAGCGCAGTCCCTGCCCAACGCCGCATCGCCGTACAACGTATGCTGATGAACCAGATGGCCGGTGCCGCCTATGCCATGGGCGCAAGCCATGTTCTGGGCATCGTGCCCGCCACCTTCAGCCGCTGGATGACACGGCTTGGCCTGATGAGCGCCGTGCCCGTAGGCCCGGTGCAAAACATCGACGGTGACCGCACTCAGGCGGCCTTGATGAACGTCAGCTACATCGGCGAGATGGCGCCGACCGAGAGCACCCACACGTTGCACTGACCCCCCGCACGGGCGCGGGCCGATATGCCCTCCTCTTATGCGCCCTCCCCCGCAGGATACCCGTCCTGCGGGCAGCAGGTTTTACCGCCACCAGAAAGCCCCGCACGGCGCCCTGCCCCAGCGAACGCCCGCGTTTCGACATATTGTGGTCAAATTCCGTGAATAAACGGATAAGATACCTCTGATACCAGAGGCGCCGCGACGCCCGCTTAGCACCAACCGGAGCAGCGAATGCTGGAATTTGAAAATGTGTCCAAGTCCTTTTGGACGGGATCGCAGCACAAGGTCATTCTCGACCGGGTGTCTTTTCGCGTGGAGCTTGGCAACTCCTTGGGCATTCTGGCCCCCAACGGCACCGGCAAAACAACCCTGATCAACATGATGGCCGGGCTGGAAAAACCTGACGAAGGAGAGATCAGGCGCGGCTGTAACATCTCGTTTCCTTTGGGTTTTATGGGCGGGGTGGTCAATAAAGTCTCAGCCATGGAGAACGCCCGCTATATCGCGCGGCTCTATGGGCTTGACCCTGATTACGTGGAAAGCTTTTGCCGCTGGCTCTGCGGTCTGGGGGAATATTTCGACCAGCCGCTCGGCACCTATTCTGCCGGGATGCGGGCGCGTTTCTCATTCGCGCTGATGTTGGCGCTGGATTTTGATATCTATCTGATTGACGAAGGCATGCCCGGCACGACAGACGTGGAATTCAACCGCAAGGCGGGCGATATTCTGAAAGAACGGCTGCGGACCACGACGATCATCATCGTCTCGCATCAGGCCCATACGCTTGAGAAATTTGCCCGCTCCGCCGCTGTCCTTTTGGACGGCAAGCTACATATGTTCGACACCTTGGAAGAAGCGAAACAGCTCTATGACTACGAAACCCAAGGCTAGAAAATTCCGCATCCGCAAGGCGCCGCCCCCCTCGGGCAGCAGCACCGCGCCGAGCAGCGCCGAGAAGGCGCAGGCGGGCCAGAGCGATGCCGAAAAGGCCGCACGCAAGGCCAAGCTGCGCGCCGTCGCCGATGCGACCGAGGTAGAGCCCTCGCACAGCAAGGAAGCCTTGGAGCATGCCGCCCGCAGCGGCAAAGCGCCCCATTCCGAAAGCGCCCGCTCGGGCGAGGTGTCCTCCGCCAATGAAGTCTCAGCCGAGCAGGACATTGACGCGATCCGCCGCGAAGGGCTGACAGGCCGGCAATTGCGCATGGCGCGGCGGGTGGCGCAGAAACACGGGCTGGCGCCGACCTCGGATTTTGACGCGGTGCGCCTTTTGCGGGCCAAGGGGATCGACCCGTTTCAGCGGTCCAACATGCTGGAACTCGTGGTGCCGCAGTCGGGCGATCCGGCGGACAGCGGTCTGCCCGCCACCCGCGGCCAGCCTGGCGACCCGAAGGTGCAACTGCCCCAGACCACGCCCCGCGGCCCGCGCGGCCTGCCCTCGACCGATGTCAGCCCCGCCGAGCGCCGCCAGCGCGAGATCTCGGACATTCAGCGTGACATCACCCGCCGCCGCCGCCGCAAAGCGGCCATGCTGCTGGTCCGGCTGGCCTTTTTCGTCATGCTGCCCACCATCGCCGCGGGTTACTATTTCTACAAAATCGCCACACCGATGTATGCTACCGAAAGCCAGTTTCTGATCATTCAGAACGAAGGTGGCGGCGGCTCCAGCCCCTTTGGCGGGCTTCTGCCCACCCAATTCGCCAATAGCGCCGACAGCATCGCCACGCAGGCCTATCTGCAATCGAAAGACGCGATGCTGCGCCTTGACGGAGACGCAGGGTTTCGCGCCCATTTCGCCGACCCTGAGATCGACGCGATCCAACGGCTTTCGAAAAATCCCAGCAACGAAGAAGCCTATAAGACCTACAAGAAGAACGTCAAAATCGGCTACGACCCGACCGAAGGCGTGATCCGGATGGAGGTGATCGCCGCCGATCCCGAGGTCTCGGAAGAATTCTCGAAACGTCTCCTGACCTATGCCGAAGAGCGGGTGAATGACCTGAGCAAGCAAAAGCGCGAAGACGGGATGCGCGACGCGCTGGAGGGTTATGAAACCGCGCTGGAGAACCGCCGCGCCGCGCAGGAGGCGCTCATCAAACTGCAGGTCGACAACAACGTCGACCCCGAGGCGATGATCGCCTCGATCCGCACGCAGATCACCAATTACGAGACCCTGTTGATCGAAAAGGAACTTGAACTCGCCGCCCTGCTCGACAACCAGCGCCCGAACCAAGCCAAGGTCGATGGCGCGCGCGGGGATGTGCGACGGCTGCGCGAACAGCTCACCAAACTGCGCGAGCGGATGACCGCCGCCAACGAAGGCGAAAACTCGCTGGCGCAACAGGCGGTCGCCGCACAGCTTGCGCAGGCCGATCTCGCCTCTGCCGACATGGTGCTGCAAAGCGCGCAAACCGCAATGGAACAGGCCCGAACCGAGGCCGGGCGGCAGGTCCGCTACCTCACCGTGGCGGTCAACCCCGTGGCCCCGGACGAGGCGACCTACCCCCGCAAGTTCGAAAACACGATATTGGCTTTCCTTATCTTTGCAGGCATCTACCTGATGTTGTCCCTGACAGCGTCCATTCTAAGAGAACAGGTAACTTCATGACCCAGCTGCGCATTGGCAATCTGACCGTCGGCAATGATCGTCCCCTCACCGTGATCGCTGGCCCCTGCCAGTTGGAGAGCGAAGACCACGCGCAGATGGTTGCGGGCATTCTGAAAGAGGCATGTGACGCCGCAGGCGCGCAGTTCATCTTCAAGGGCAGCTATGACAAGGCCAACCGCACCTCCCTCTCGGGCAAGCGCGGTTTGGGCATCGAAAAGGGGCTGCAAGTCCTGCAATCCGTGGCGCGTGCCAATGACGTGCCGGTGCTGACGGATGTGCATAATGAAGCGCAATGCGCACAGGCCGGTGACGTGGTCGACGTGCTGCAAATCCCCGCCTTCCTCTGCCGCCAAACCGACCTGCTGCTCGCCGCCGGGGAGACCGGAAAGGCAGTGAACGTGAAGAAGGGGCAGTTCCTCGCCCCTTGGGAGATGCAGAACATCGTCGACAAGATCGAAAGCACCGGGAACCGCAACATCCTGCTGACCGAACGCGGCACGACCTTCGGCTACAACACGCTGGTCGCCGACATGCGCAGCCTGCCGCAGATGGCTCAGACCGGCTACCCGGTGGTGATGGACGCGACCCACTCGGTCGCCCAGCCCGGCGGCAAGGGCGGGTCTTCGGGCGGCCAGCGTGAGTTTGCCCCGGTCATGGCCCGCGGTGCTGCCGCCATCGGCGTTGCGGCGATCTTCATGGAAACCCACGAAGACCCCGACCGCGCGCCCAGCGATGGGCCTAATATGATCTACCTCGACCAGATGCCGGGGCTGATCAACCTGTTGATGCAATTCGACGCACTGGCCAAAAGCCATCCGCTGACTTTCTAAATTTATCTTAAAAAGCGAGTATTTGACGTGAGTAAACCGGCCTCCACCGTGACCCCGAACACTTGGGAATTCCTGCGCGATGCGATGATCACCCCGACAGGTTTCCGCGAATATGACGCGCGTTGGAAATACCCCGACGATATCAATCTGCCCGGCATCACCGCCCTCGGTCTCGGCCTTGGCACACAGATGCATGCGCGCGGGATCGAGCCTGTCATCGCTGTGGGCAACGACTATCGCGACTATTCGCTCTCGATCAAAAATGCGCTGATGCTGGGGCTGATGCAGGCCGGGATTACGGTCAAGGATATCGGCCCGGCGCTTTCCCCTATGGCCTATTTCGCTCAGTTCCACCTCGATGCCCCTGCCGTTGCCATGGTCACGGCGAGCCACAACCCGAACGGCTGGACCGGCGTCAAAATGGGCTTTCAGCGCCCCCTCACCCACGGGCCAGACGAGATGGCCGAGCTGCGCGACATCGTGTTGAATGGCCGCGGCGAACGGCGTCCGGGCGGGGCTTACGAGTTCGTCGACGGCGTGCGCGAAGCCTATCTGGATGACCTTGTCGGTGACTTCAAGATGACCCGCAAACTGAAGGTCGTCTGCGCCACCGGCAATGGCACCGCATCGGCCTTCGCGCCCGAATTGTTCCGCCGCTTGGGGGTCGAGGTCGTCGATAGCCACAACACGCTCGACTACACCTTCCCCCATTACAACCCAAACCCCGAAGCCATGGAGATGCTGCACGACATGGCCGACAGCGTCCGCGCCTCTGGTGCCGATCTGGCGCTTGGTTTCGACGGTGACGGGGACCGCTGCGGCGTGGTGGATGACGAGGGCGAAGAGATTTTCGCCGATAAGATGGGCGTCATCATGGCCCGCGATCTGGCCAAACTGCACCCAAACAGCACCTTCGTCGCAGATGTGAAATCCACCGGCCTCTTTGCCTCGGATCCTGAGTTGCAGAAACACGGAGCCAAGGCGGACTATTGGAAAACCGGCCACAGCCACATGAAACGCCGTGTCAAAGAACTGGGCGCGCTGGCGGGCTTCGAAAAGTCCGGCCACTACTTCTTGGCCGAGCCAATTGGCCGGGGCTATGACTGTGGCATGCGCGTGGCGGTGGAAATCTGCAAGCTGATGGACCGCAACCCCGACAAATCCATGTCGGACCTGCGCCGCGCCCTGCCCCAGACCTATTCGACGCCCACAATGTCGCCCTATGCCTCGGACACCGAGAAATACGACATCCTCGACCGGATCGTGCAAAAGCTCACCGCCAAGGCCGATGCCGGGGACAAGATCGGCGGTCGCGCGATTGCCGAGGTCATTACCGTCAATGGCGCACGCGTCATGCTCGACAACGGCGGCTGGGGCCTTGTGCGGGCCTCCTCCAACACGCCGAACCTCGTCGTGGTCTGCGAAAGCCCCGAATCTGACGCCGAAATGCGCGCGATCTTCGCCGATATCGATGCGGTGATCCGCACAGAGCCGGGCGTGGGCGATTACGATCAATCGATCTGATCGCCAGTTACGGCACCAGAACGACAAAGGCCCGGGGCATCGCCACCGGGCCTTTTTTCTTTGAACCAGAAGGTCTTACTTCAGCGCCGCTTCACAGAAGGCGCGAATGCGCTCGGCATCCTTCACCCCCGGCGCGCTCTCGACCCCCGAAGAGACATCGACCTGCCGCGCCCCGGTGAGGGCAATCGCCTCCCCCACATTCTCGGCGTTCAGCCCCCCGGCGAGCATCCAAGGCTTCGGCCAGCGACGCCCAGCGATCAGCCGCCAGTCAAAGGCTAAACCGTTGCCCCCCGGCAGCACCGCGTCCTTGGGCGGTTTGGCATCGACCAAAAGCTGATCCGCGACGGTGACATAGTCGTTCAGCAGCGCCAGATCATCGCGATCGGCCACGCCGACGGCTTTCATCACCGGCAGCCCATAGCGCGCCTTGACCTCGGCCACCCGCGCCGGGCTTTCGCTGCCGTGCAGCTGTAGCATGTCTAGAAAGGGCACCGCGGCCAGCAGCGCATCCAGCGCCGCATCGTCGGCATTGACGGTCAGCGCGACCTTGCAAATGCCGTCAGGCACTGCCTCGGTCATATGCGCCGCGGCCTCCAGCGACAGATGGCGGGGAGATTTTTCGAAAAAGACGAACCCCAAGGTGCGTGCGCCCGCCAAAAGGGCGGCGGGCACATCGGCAGGGTCGGTCAAACCGCAGATTTTTACGTTAACGTTCTCAGGCATGGGTGGGGTTTAGCCTGCTTCGTCGAGCAGCGCCAGCACCTCATCCTTGCCCTGATGTTTCTCTTCCTTGAGGCGGATAACCTCACGCTCCAACCGACGACGCTCACGCGCTTGCCGTGCCAGTTCGGCCCGGTGGCCGTGTTCGCGGATCCATTCCCAAACGAAGCCCACCAAAAGCCCTGCGATGATCCCGCCAAGGATCACGACAAAGAGCGGCAGTTCAATAGAGGGGTTCACGGCAAACCAACCTGAAATCTCGGTCGGAAGGACTTGAAGTGTCACGATATTCCGGTTCGCCAGAGCAACGGAAACCAGCGCAATCGCGAAAAGCGCGATGCAGGCATAACGAATGTAACGCATCAGCTTTTCCCGTTCAGCCGGTCACGCAAGAGCTTGCCCGTCTTGAAGAAGGGCACATGCTTTTCTTCGACATTCACCGTCTCACCGGTGCGCGGGTTGCGCCCCACACGGGCATCGCGTTTCTTGACAGAAAAAGCACCGAAGCCTCGCAATTCGACCCGGTCCCCACGCGCCATGGCGCCCGTGATCTCATCAAAGACCGTGTTTACGATCCGCTCAACATCACGTTGATAAAGATGCGGATTGTCGTCAGCGATCTTCTGGATCAGTTCCGACCGGATCATGGCACGTCCCCCGAGAATTTATTGATGTCTTACCCGACTATAGGAAATAACGCCCCACACGGGAAGGTGTTCCACCAGCGCCGCGATAGATTTTTCGCAGCGAAACCCCTGTTATTTCGGCCCTTTTCCGCCGCCTGCCGCCGCTGGAGGCCATGGCGCGTAGGGATTGGGTATAAGGGCCAAAACCCGCTTCGCGATTCGACCCCGCCCTCGGAACAGCAAAAGGCCCCGCATGTCGCCATGCGGGGCCTTCGATAAGGTCACATATTCAACGTGGAATATGCTTACTCGTCGTCGCCTTTCAGCGCCGCACCAAGGATGTCACCCAAGCTCGCGCCGGAGTCGGAGGAACCGTACTGCTGTACCGCCTCTTTCTCTTCCGCGATCTCGCGTGCCTTGATGGAGACGCCCAGACGGTGTGCTTTCGCATCAACGTTGGTGATGCGCACGTCGACCTTGTCACCGACCGAGAAACGCTCGGGGCGCTGTTCGGCACGGTCACGGCTGAGGTCGGAACGACGGATGAAGCTCTTCATGCCTTCGTATTCGACTTCGATGCCGCCATCTTCGATGGAGGTCACAGTCACGGTCACGATCGAGCCGCGCTTCACGCCGCCCACGGCTTCGGCGAACTTGTCACCGCCGACGTTCTTGATCGAAAGCGAGATGCGCTCTTTCTCAACGTCCACTTCGGAGACAACGGCCTGAACCACGTCACCTTTGCGGTAATCTTGGATCGCTTCTTCGCCGCGCTGGTCCCAGCTGAGGTCGGAGAGGTGAACCATGCCGTCGATGTCGCCGGGCAGGCCAACGAACAGACCGAATTCGGTGATGTTCTTGACTTCGCCTTCGACTTCGGTGCCCTCGGGGTGGGTCTCAGCAAAGACTTCCCACGGGTTGCGCATGGTCTGCTTGAGACCAAGGGAAACACGACGCTTGGCGCTGTCGATTTCCAGAACCATGACTTCGACTTCTTGGCTTGTGGACACGATTTTGCCGGGGTGCACGTTCTTCTTGGTCCAGGACATCTCGGAGACGTGGACCAGACCTTCGACACCGGGCTCCAGCTCGACGAATGCGCCGTAGTCGGTGATGTTGGTCACGCGGCCGCTGTGCACGGAACCCAGCGGGTATTTCGCGCCAACCAGATCCCACGGATCTTCCTGCAGCTGCTTCATGCCGAGGCTGATGCGGTGGGTCTCTTTGTTGATCTTGATGACCTGAACCTTGATGGTCTCGCCGATCGACAGGATCTCGGACGGGTGGTTCACGCGGCGCCATGCCATGTCGGTGACGTGCAGCAGGCCGTCGACACCGCCAAGGTCAACAAACGCACCGTATTCGGTGATGTTCTTGACCACACCATCGACGGTCTGACCTTCGGTCAGGTTGCCAATGACTTCGGCACGCTGTTCGGCGCGGGACTCTTCGAGGATCGCACGGCGCGACACCACGATGTTGCCACGACGGCGATCCATCTTGAGGATTTGGAACGGCTGCTTGAGACCCATGAGCGGGCCTGCGTCGCGCACGGGGCGCACGTCGACTTGGGAGCCGGGCAGGAATGCAACTGCGCCGCCGAGGTCGACGGTGAAGCCACCTTTGACACGGCCAAAGATCGCGCCTTCGACACGCTCTTCTGCGGCATAGGCTTTTTCCAGACGATCCCAGGCTTCCTCACGGCGGGCCATTTCGCGGCTGATGACGGCTTCGCCACGCGCGTTTTCGACTTGGCGAAGGAAAACTTCGACTTCGTCGCCAACTTCGATTTTGGGGGATTCGCCGGGATCAGCAAATTCTTTCAGCTCAACGCGGCCTTCCATTTTGTAGCCGACGTCGATGATGGCTTGGCCCGCTTCGACAGCGATCACCTTGCCTTTGACGACTGTGCCCTCTTGGGGCGTGTCCATTTCAAAGCTCTCGTTAAGAAGCGCTTCGAATTCGTCCATTGCTTTGGTCATGTAGCTTTTCGTATCCTTATCAAATGTTTCTGGCCGCGCGGTTGTCTCCGCCGGTCTGGAGTTGCAATTGGTCGTTGTGGTGGCACCGTGCCGATCTTGTCAGAGAAGCTCCGACATAAAAGCACAGCGGTTGACCCGCAGCCGAACGCAAACAAAAGAGGGCCGGTTAGTACCGACCCTGCCCGCTATATCGCGTCCGAAGCTGTAACCGCCCCTTAGACAAGGCGCGTATAGGCGAATTTTGACGCTCCTGCAAGGGCTATGGCGTGCTGGCCGGGGGATATGCGGGGTTCTGCCGGGCGAGGGTTCCGTAGCGCGCCCGGGGATAGTGGGCACCACAACGGATCAGGGCCATCGCGGCGCTGCAACCTTTTCCTAGCGATTTGCACGACCCCTGCCGCGGTAAGCCTGCCGCTCACCCGCCCCAACCCGCGCCCAGCCCCGGCGCGGGTTTCGGCGGATCGGCAAGATCGCCTTCGGCAAGGTCACTGCCTTGATAGCTAGCAAGATCCTCAACGAACTCCCACAGACGCAAGAAAGTGTAATCGACCTTTCCCAACGCCTCCGCCACGGCGGCGGGGTTCGACCGGTCCAAGGCGCATAGCGCGCGCATGCTCTCATTCACCATCGGCTTGATATCCTGCGCGCATTCCTCGGTGAACCGCCGTAGAACGCTTTGCAGCTCAGACCGTTTTTGCTCTTGCGTGGCCACGCCCAGTTGCAGCGCGGTCTTGTGAAGCGCGTGAAAGGCGGAACGCCTGAGCGTGCTTTGCGACAATTCATCCTTGGCGATATAGTCACTACAGCCGCCGCGCAGCGCTTCGATTGCGACGTCGCTCTGCTCCGTCCCTGTGACCATCACCGTGGCCACACCACCGTTACGCGGGTGGGCGCGGATCATCTGCAAGCCGCGCAGGCCATCCCCATCGGGCAGGTTGTAGTCCAGCAAGATCAGGTCGAACGCCCCCTCATCCAACTGCTGAGCAAGGGCGGCGAGGCTCTCCGCCTCTGTCAGGGAGACCGGAAAGTCCAAGCCACCGCAGAGCCGTTTGATCCGCATCCGGTCAAAACGCTGGTCATCGACGATCAGGATACGCGCCGCCGCCAAAGGCTCAGCCGCGCCATCCGCCCTATCGCCTGCACCGCTTCCGCGCCTTGCCACGCTCATCAGCCGTCCCCCTGCTTTGCCTCGGCATTTACGCCCACGGAGCCTAACAAATGGTTAACCCGCCCCTATTCGCCGCCAGCCTTGCAGAGGAATGTTGCGGTGGCGCGGCGGGGCCGCTACATGAGCCGCCATGAGTGATACAACACGCCCCCGCCGCAACTTCTATGGCCGCCTCAAAGGCAAAGCGCTGAAGAAGTCGCAAAAGACCTATATTGACGAAGACCTCGACGCATTGTCGCCGGGGGCCGTCGATTGGGAGAGCAATCCCGACCGTAGGCCCCTCGACCTCGATACGCTGTTTGGCGGGCGCAAGGTCTGGCTGGAAATCGGCTTTGGCGGCGGTGAGCATCTGGTGCATCAGGCCGGGCAGAACCCCGATGTAGGCATCATCGGCTGCGAGCCTTACATCAACGGCGTCGCCATGTTGCTGGGTAAAATCCGGCGCGCGGGTGTGGACAACCTTGCCATTCACCCCGGTGACGTGCGCGATATGTTCGACGTGCTGCCCGAAGACTCCATCGACCGGGCATTCCTGCTCTATCCCGATCCTTGGCCGAAAACCCGCCACCACCGCCGCCGTTTTGTTACGCCCGAGCATCTGGAGCCCTTGGCCCGCGTGTTGAAACCCGGCGCGATCTTCCGCGTGGCGACGGATATCGAGGATTACGTTCGCCAGACGCTCGAACAGGTGCCGCAGCATGGGTTTGATTGGCTGGCCGAAGGGCCTGACGACTGGCGCGCGCCTTGGGATGACTGGATTTCGACCCGCTATGAGCAAAAGGCGCTGCGCGAAGGGCGCACCCCGCATTACCTGACCTTCCGCAAACGCTAAGTATTTGCGCCTGATACCACCCCGTTTCCAATCCATCGCACGCGCGGCGATGGACGCTGCCGCCCGCCTGCGATAATAGGAACCTTGAGCAGATCAGAGGTACCTCATGTCCAGTCACGGCAGCCCCATTCCCATGTCATCGCGCGCCTGCGGGCCGCTTAGCGGCACCGCCGAAGTGCCCGGCGACAAGTCGATCTCGCACCGTAGCCTGATCCTTGGCGCCATGGCCGTGGGCGAGACCACGATCACCGGGCTTTTGGAGGGGCAAGACGTGCTCGACACCGCCAAAGCCATGCGCGCTTTCGGGGCCGAGGTGATCGACCACGGCGGCGGCTCCTATTCCGTGCACGGCGTCGGCGTCGGTGGTTTCGCCGAGCCTGACAATGTGATCGATTGCGGCAATTCCGGCACCGGCGTGCGGCTGTTGATGGGGGCGATGGCGACCTCTCCGATCTCGGTCACCTTCACGGGCGATGCCAGCCTCAACAGCCGCCCGATGGCGCGGGTGACCGACCCGCTGGCGCTGTTCGGCACGCAATCCGTGGGCCGCGCCGGGGGCCGCCTGCCGATGACGCTGGTCGGCGCGGCCGAGCCTGTGCCAGTGCGCTACACCGTGCCCGTGCCTTCGGCGCAGGTCAAATCCGCAGTGCTGCTGGCCGGGCTGAATGCCCCCGGCAAAACCGTGGTGATCGAGGCCGAGGCCACCCGCGACCATACCGAACGGATGCTGGCGGGCTTCGGTGCCGAGATCACAGTTGAGGATACCGATGAGGGCCGCGTCATCACCCTGACCGGCCAGCCCGAGTTGAAGCCGCAGCATATCGACGTGCCGCGCGACCCCTCCTCCGCCGCCTTTCCTGTCTGCGCGGCGCTGATCGTCCCCGGATCGGACGTGCTGGTGCCCGGCATCGGGTTGAACCCCACGCGGGCGGGGCTGTTCACCACCCTGCGCGAGATGGGCGCGGACCTGACCTATGAAAACGAACGCACCGAAGGCGGCGAGCCTGTGGCCGATCTACGCGCGAAATTCTCGCCCAACCTCAAGGGCATCGAAGTCCCCGCCGAACGCGCGGCGAGCATGATCGACGAATACCCCGTGCTCTCGGTCGTGGCAGCCTGTGCGACGGGCGAGACCGTGATGCGCGGCGTCAAGGAACTCCGCGTCAAGGAAAGCGACCGGATCGAGGCCATGGCCAGCGGGCTGCGCGCCAATAGGGTCGCGGTCGAAGACGGGCCGGATTGGTGGACCGTCAAAGGGCTGGGCCACGGAAATATCCGCGGCGGTGCGACCTGCCAAAGCCATCTCGACCACCGTATCGCCATGTCGTTCCTGATCCTTGGCATGGTCGCACAACAGCCGGTGCAAGTCGATGACGGAGGACCCATCGCCACCTCCTTCCCGATTTTCGAGCCGCTGATGGCCTCCTTGGGCGCGCAGGTCGAACGGTTGCCTGCGTGACAGGCGACCGGCTGACCTGGCTCAGCCTTTGCGCTGCACTGGCCTTTGCAGCCCTCGCGGGCTTTGCCGAGACACATCTGCGCGCGGCAGACATGGGCGTTTTGGACGGGCGGCTTCTGGGCTATGATCTGCCCGAGGCGCGCGCCTATCTGTCAGCACTCAGTCCCGAGCAGACGGCGCTGTATCTGGGCCAGTTCCGGCTGGCCGACACCGCCTTTCCCGCCCTCTTGGCACTGTCCCTCCTGCTGTGGTTCCGGCACTGGTCGTCGGGCGGGCTGCGGCTGGGGCTGACTCTGGCCGTGGCGCTGTATCTGGGGGCGGATTACACCGAAAACATGCTGATCGCGCGGTTGGTCGAATTGGGCCCGGACCGGATCACCGCACAGGCCGTCGCAACGGCGAGCCTGTTCACAAAGGCGAAATGGGTGATACTGGCGGGCTGTTTCACGGCGGCCCTGCTGCTTGGCCTGCGGGCCCGGAACAAAAGGAATTTGCAATGACGGATAACAAAACCAACGGCATCACCGTTGCCATCGACGGCCCCGCCGCGGCGGGCAAGGGCACCGTGGCCAAGGCCGTGGCGGCGCATTTCGGCTTTGCGCATCTCGACACCGGGCTTTTGTACCGCGCGGTCGCGGCCAAGACCCTCACCGGGATGGACCCGGAAGAAGCGGCCCAGACCCTCGCCCCCGTCGATCTGGAAGACCCTACTCTGCGCAGCCCCGAGGTTGCCCAAGAGGCCAGCAAAGTGGCGGTGATCCCCGCGGTGCGTGCCGCCCTTGTGCGGTTCCAGCGCAGCTTTGCCACCCGCGCGGGCGGTGCGGTGCTCGACGGGCGGGACATCGGCACGGTGATCTGCCCCGACGCGCCGGTCAAACTCTTCATCACCGCCAGTCCCGAAGTGCGCGCGCAGCGCCGTTTCGCTGAGCTATCGGGCAAGGGGATCGAGACCAGCTATGAAGATGTGTTGGAAGACGTGCGCCAGCGCGACCTGCGCGACATGAGCCGGGACCAAGCGCCGCTGAAACCTGCTGAGGACGCTAAGCAGATCGACACGACGGAAATGGCGATTGAAGATGCAGTGGCCGCCGCCGTTTCCTTGGTCGAAGCGAAACGGGGCTAACCCCCGCCGCGAAAGGGGGGGCGCTGTCGCCCACCCCTGAATACTTACACAGCCGCCTTCAACTGATCGACCAGATCGCGGCGCTCCCAGCTGAAACCGCCATCCGCGTCGGGCGCGCGGCCAAAGTGGCCATAGGCCGCCGTGCGCTGATAGATCGGCTTGTTCAACTGCAAATGCTCACGAATGCCGCGCGGGGTCAGGTCGATGATCTGGCGGATCGCCTTTTCGATCGCCGCGTCATGGACGTCACCGGTGCCATGGGTATCGCAATAGATCGACAGCGGCTCGCTCACGCCAATCGCATAGCTGAGTTGGATGGTGCATTTGTTCGCCAGCCCCGCCGCCACGACGTTTTTGGCCAGATAGCGCGCCACATAGGCCGCCGAACGGTCGACTTTGGTCGGGTCTTTGCCCGAAAACGCGCCGCCGCCATGCGGTGCGGCACCACCATAGGTGTCGACGATGATCTTGCGGCCCGTGAGGCCCGCGTCGCCATCCGGCCCGCCGATCACGAAGACGCCGGTGGGGTTCACATGCCAAACGGTGTCGGCGTCGATCCAACCCTCGGGCAGCACCTCACGGATATAGGGCTCCACGATATCGCGGATATCGGCGCTGGTCTGGCTTTCGCTCTCATGCTGGGTCGACAGCACGATGGAGCTTACGCCCACCGGTTTGCCGTTCTCGTAACGCACCGAAAGTTGGCTTTTCGCATCGGGCCGCAGGGTCGGCTCGGTCCCGTCTTTGCGCACCTCGGCCAGACGGCGCAGGATCGCATGGGCGTAATGGATCGGGGCGGGCATCAACTCGGGCGTCTCGTCGGTGGCGAAACCGAACATGATGCCCTGATCGCCTGCGCCCTCTTCCTTGCCATCGGCGGCATCGACGCCTTGGGCGATATGCGCCGACTGCGGGTGCAGCAGATTGGTGATCTCACATGTCGCGTGGTGGAACTCATCCTGCTCGTAACCGATGTCTTTGATGCAGGCGCGGGCGATATCCTCGACACCCGCCAGGTACTCGTCCAGTTTGGTCTTGTTGGCCAGCCCGACCTCGCCCCCGATCACGACGCGGTTGGTGGTGGCAAAGGTTTCGGCGGCGACCCGCGCTTCGGGTTCCTCGCTGATGAAAGCGTCGAGGATGGCATCGGAAATCCGGTCGCAGACCTTATCCGGGTGCCCCTCGGAAACGGATTCCGAAGTGAAAGTATAGTTCTGACGGGACATGTAGTGCTCCAATAAAAATTACGCACCACGTCAGGAAGCCGTTGTGGTGCTCTCCCAACGGCTTAGACAACCGCTGGTGGATGGTCAATCGGCATTCCCCGGGCTGCGACGGCGGGCCACGGCGAGCCCGCCAAGGCAGAGGGTCAGAAGCAGGATCAAAGGCAAATCACCGCTGCGGCTATAGAGCGTGGGCGCCAGTGGCGCCGGCAGCGGCGCGTCGATGAAGCCTGCGGAATTGAGCGGCAGCGAAGCGATCACCCTCCCCTGCGGGTCGATCATCGCCGAGATGCCAGTATTGGCCGCCCGGGCCATGGGCAACCCCTGCTCGATCGCGCGCATCCGCGCTTGGGCCAGATGCTGACGTGGGCCTGCGGCCTTGCCGAACCATGCGTCATTGGTGACCTGCATCAGAAAGGCGGGCCGCGCCGGGGCGGCGTTCACGTCATGGGCAAAGACGGCCTCGTAGCAAATCAACGGCAATGCGGCACCGAGCGGCCCCAGATCCAAAACCTGCGCGCCCGGCCCGCTGGAAAAGCCGTTCCCCTCCTGCGCGGCGAGGCCGTGGATGCCGAAACGCGCCATCAGATCCCCCAAAGGCATATATTCGCCAAAGGGCACGAGGTGATGTTTGTCATAAAGCTGATCGACCGCGCCGCCTTCGTCCAACACAACAAGCGAGTTGTAATAGCGCATGTTCGACCGGCGCTGCACGCCCAGCACAACCGGCACGTCCGAGGCCGCGCCGATCTCATCCAAGGCGCTCCCCGCCATGTCCAACGACCAAGGGATCGCGGTCTCGGGCCAGATCACCAGATCGGGGGCCGTGCCTTCGTCCTGCGGTGCGGCGGCGGTGTAGTCGAGTTGGCGGGAGAAATAGAATTCAAAGGTATCGGGGTTCCACTTATCGCGTTGCGCGGCATTGGGCTGCACCAAACGGACCACGTTCTCGGTCAGCACCGCGGGCGGCGCTTGCGGGGGCAGCAGCAACAGCAGCACCGTCGACAAGGCCAGCGCCCCCTGCCCCAACCGCAGGCTCAAAGGGCCGCGCAGCAGCAAGATCGCGGCAATGGCGAAGAGCCAGAGGTTCAGCGCATAGGGGCCGACCCAGGCGAGGCCCTGCCCCGCCATCACGCCAACCAGTCCTTGAGCGGGCATGGCCCATGGGAAGCCGGTGAAAATATAGGCGCGCAGCAGTTCCACCGCCGCCCAAGTCAGCGCCAGCGCCAGCCCACGCTTCGGCGCGATCCAGCGGGCGAGGCCGAAGGCCAGCCCCCAGAACAGCGCCATGCCAGCGGCCAGAAGGATCAGCGCAAAAGGCGCCATCCACCCATGCCGCGCCACATCGACCATGAAGGGCGAAACGATCCATTGCAGGGCGTGCAGGAAATACCCAAACCCAAAGCCCCAGCCCAAAAGCGCCGCCCGCACTGGCCCGCCGGATTGTGCGCGAAACAGCCAAAACGCCGCCACCAGCCCGGCGAAGAGCAAAACAGGCAGTTCATAAGGCGCTTGCCCGAAGGCTGCGATGGCCCCGGCGAGGGGGGCCAGCAGCAACCGGCCCCGCATCGCCAGCCGTTGCCTCATCCCCCGGCCCCTTGGGTGCGGACCCGCAACCGTTTGATACGGCGCGGATCGGCGTCGATCACCTCGAACTCCGGCCCATCGGGGTGCAAGACCACCTCGCCCCGCGCAGGCACGCGGCCCGACAGCATGAAGACCAAGCCGCCAAGCGTATCGATCTCTTCTTCGTCGACGGTCTCATGATCGGTCAGGGAATGGCCAATCTCAGCCTCGAAATCCCCCAGCGGGGTCTTGGCGAGGGCCAGATAGGTGCCGGGCTTTTCGACCGTCCAATAGGTGCCCTCGTCGACGTCATGTTCGTCTTCGATCTCACCTATGACCTGTTCGATCAGATCTTCGATGGTCACCAGCCCGTCGACACCGCCATATTCGTCGATCACCAGCGCCATATGCCGCCGCTCGGCCTGCATCTTGGTGAGCAGCACGCCGATGGTCATCGACGGCGGCACATAGACCAAGGGCCGCAGCAGGGTGCGCAGATCAAACTTGATGTTTTTGCCATTGAAACCGTGGTTTAGCGCAAGGTCTTTGAGGTGGACCATGCCCACGGGCGTGTCGAGCGTGCCATCATAGACCGGCAGGCGGGTCATCCCGCTTTCCTTGAAGACCGAGACCAGCTCATCCAGCGTGGCGCTGACCGGCACGGCGGTGATATCCGCCTTTGGGATCGCCACGTCATCGACCCGCATCCGGCGCAGGTTCATCATGCCATGGCCCGTGGGCCGCTCGGCCTCTGCCGAGGTCTCTGGCGTGTCGTCCTCACTGTCCGATGGGCTTAGCGCCTCGAACACCCGAGAAAAGAAATTACCGGTGCGCATCGCGCCATCATCCGGCTGCTCATGTCTGTCTTCATCTGTCAGCGCGCTCTGCGCCGCGTCAGATGATCCGTCTGTATCGCCCATTGGGTCCCGTCTGTGTTACAAAGCCCCTCAAGGCCCATTTTCCTTATATGGGTCATCATAACCCATTTTGCCAAGTATTTCGCGCTCCAACCCCTCCATCAACGTCGCGTCGGGGTCATTTTCATGGTCATAGCCCAGAAGATGCAACAGCCCGTGCACGATTAAATGGGTCACATGGGCATCTAATGGCTTCTCCGCCGCCGCGGCTTCGGCGGCGCAGGTCTCGAAAGCCAAGGCGATGTCGCCCAGTTCGAGCATCCCGTCAATGCCGGGGGCGACAGGCAGCGGATCACCGCCCGGGGTGGCCGCCCCGCGTTCCTCGGCAGGCCAGCTTAGCACATTGGTCGCCCGCGCTTTGCCGCGAAAGTCTTCGTTTAGCGCCGCGATGCGGCTGTCGTCGCAGGCCAGCAGGGTCATCTCAGCGGCTTCGGCATCAAGGCCGAGATGGCCCAGGGTAGCCCGCGCCGTGGCATGAGCGCGCGCCTCAAGGTCGACCGCCGCCCAGCGGTCGTCTTCGATCACGATGTCGAAATCTTCCAGCATCACGTCAAGCGGCACCGCTATCGGCTTCATAAGCTTCGATAATCGCGGCGACCAGCGGATGGCGTACCACGTCTTTGGAGGTGAAGTAGTTAAAGCTGATGCTGGGGATTTGCTTGAGCAAGCGCTCTGCATCCTGAAGCCCAGACTGCACCCCGCGCGGCAGGTCGATCTGGGTGCGGTCGCCGGTGATCACCATGCGCGAATTCTGCCCCAGCCGGGTCAGGAACATCTTCATCTGCATCGAGGTGGCGTTTTGCGCCTCGTCCAGCACCACGAAAGCGTTCGACAGCGTGCGGCCCCGCATGAAGGCCAGCGGCGCGATCTCAATGCGCTTTTCCTCTAGCAGTTTGGCCAACTGCTTGCTCGGCAAAAAGTCGTTCAGCGCGTCGTAGAGCGGCTGCATATAGGGGTCGACCTTGTCCTTCATGTCGCCCGGCAGGTAGCCCAGCTTCTCGCCCGCTTCGACCGCAGGGCGGCTGAGGATGATCCGGTCCACATGGCCGCCGATGAACATCGACACGCCCACCGCGACAGCCAGATAGGTCTTGCCGGTGCCCGCAGGGCCGATGCCAAAGGCCAGTTCGTTATCGAAAAGCGATTGCACATAGGCTTTCTGCGCATCGGTGCGCGGCTCCACCCGTTTTTTGCGGGTCTGGATCTCGATCGCGTCCGAGATCGGCATCTCCAACTGGTCGCCCTGACGCACGCCGGTGCCCGCGCCGGAGTTGCCCATGCGCAGCAGACCGTCCACATCCGCAGGCTCAACCGCGCGGCCACCTTCCAGCCGGACATAAAGCGCATTGAGCAGGCTCTCGGCCTTCTCCACGGCCTCGCCTTCGCCCAGAATTTGCAAGTGGTTGCCACGCCTTATGATCTGCACCTCAAGCGATTTTTCGATGGCCGCCAGATGCGCGTCATAGGCGCCGCAGAGGTCGATCAAAAGGCGGTTGTCGGGAAATTCCACCACCCGTTCGGCCGCGGTTTCCGGTGTCATCAGATCAGTTGAAGGCAATGCGCGTATCCTTTGTGAAGCACTAAATGTTGAAATAGTCAGACCGGATCGATTTACCAACCCGTCGCGACAAAAAGGGCCGAAGCGCAACGCGCTCCGGCCCGGGGTCTGTGATATGGCCCGCCAAGGTCAGTTCGGGTCTTTGATGTTGGAGCCACCCTTGAAGTGGCCCGCGGTATGTGTCGGCGGTGCCACGCCCGAGCAGACCGGCTTCCCGAATTTATCGAGCCGTGCCGAAAGATAGCCCTCGACCCCGTCGTCGATGATCCAATGGTCGCAACCGTTCGGATCGACCCAGATGCCCGCCTGAAGGTTGCTCAGGTGCTTTTTGTCGATGCCCCGGTCAAAGGTCTTGTCCGAAGGGTAGCCCCGGCCCAGACCGCCTTCGTAATCGGTACAGGCCGAAAGGCCGACGGCACAGGCTGTGACCATGAGAAGTTTTGTCTTAATCACTTTTACGGTCCCTTCAGCGAATGCAGATGATTTCGACACGGCGGTTCTTGGCCATGTTCGCAGCGGAATTGTTCGGCACGGCGGGCATCCGTTCGCCATAGCCCCGCACATCGGCGATCTTGGCACCCACTTGATTGGCGATGCGCGCCACGGCATTGGCCCGATTGTAGGACAGGCGCATGTTATAGGCGTCCGATGCGCGGCTGTCGGTATGGCCGGTGATGATGTAGGATACCGCCCCGGTCGATTGGAAGAAGTTCGCCAGCCGCGCCCGGCCTTGCGGCGAGATGCTGTATTTGTCGGTGGCAAAGAACTGATCCGCCTCCATCACGCCGCAGACATCGCCGCGGCGGCACACCGGAATGCCCTGCCGGGTGACATGGGGGGTCATATAGCCCTCGGCCCCGTCATCCATAACCCAATGTTCACAGCCATCCGGGTCCACCCAGATGGTCGGCGTGTAAACGCCCTTGTCGCGGCCCTGTTGCGAGGGTGTCTGCGCATCGACCGAGGTGCTGGCCACGGTCAGCGCCGCTGCCATCGTCAGGCTGGCCATGGCGCGCAGTGCTTTGGAAATAGTGGGTCCCACAGCGTTTGTCCTATTCTAATTTCTGGTTCTTATCTTTGGCAAATGCGACCCCTCCCCGGACCCGCGCCTTTTGAGTATAGGGTCAGGTTAGGTAAAAACGGTCTCGCTGTGAAGCTGTGAAATCAACATTTTGTGGCCGAACCTTGGCGGCTTACAACGAATCCACCGCGGGGTAGCGGCAAAACGGCTTCGGAGCGCGGCCATTTCACCCTGCCCCGATCCGCCGAAAACAGGCCATTGAGGACGGCTTGGCGACAATCCCGCGCAAGCCCTTGGGATTGTTCGCAAACAGCAGCCCCTGCCATTGAATTTTCTTGAAAATCGCACCTTTAGACCTAAACCTCTTTCCATCGGATCGCGAGGGTGGGACTTCGCGCGGCTTTGCCGATCTTGATTGCTGCAATGAAAACTGGGGGACCAACTTATGATGAAAACGCTACTCGCCACCGCCGTCACCGGCCTGCTTGCCCTGCCCGCTTTCGCGGGGGGCGTGAAATACGCCTATCACAACCAAGGTGTGGCCCACCCCACGGGCAATGTGATCCACGTCAGCTGCTACCGCGGCCCGTGGAACGACGTGATCTGGGACCGGCCAAACTCGGTCTTCGTGGATAGCCTCGTGGCCGTGGGCTATGACTTTGCCACCGCCCATGCCGTGGCCGAACGGGTCTGCCGGGATCACACACTCGTCGGCAACCCTGAGGGGCTGAAAGCGACGATGAAACGGATCTTTGCGGATGCCGCGTCGCACCGCAAACACAACTACTGACAAGCCAAGGGTGCGCGGCGACGCGCACCCGTTGCAGGCCCTTTAGGGCTGCGGATCAGACCAGAACGGCGGCCAGAGAGTTCGTTTTGGCCTCGGTTACCCGCACGCGCTGGATGTCACCGATCTGCGCTGTGCTATCCTCGATATGCACCGCATGCAGATACTCCGACTTGCCCAGCATCTGACCGGGTAGACGGCCCTTCTTCTCAACCAGAACCGAGACTTCGCGCCCCACCATCGACTGCTGGATTTCCTGCTGGTGCTGGGTGATCAGCCCTTGCAGACGCTGCAAACGGTCATCGGCCACGGCTGGATCGACCAGCGGGCGTTCGGCGGCGGGGGTGCCGGGGCGGGTGGAGTATTTGAACGAATAGGCATAGCCGTAGCGCACCTGCCGAACGAGTTCCATCGTGGCCTCGAAATCCGCTTCGGTCTCTTCCGGGAAGCCGACGATAAAATCACCCGACAGCACAATATCGGGCCGCGCTTCGCGGATGCGCTCCAGCAGTTTGAGGTAGCTTTCGGCGGTGTGGCTGCGGTTCATCCGTTTCAGGATATGGTCGCTGCCCGATTGCACCGGCAGATGCAGATAGGGCATCAGTTCGGGCACCTCGCCATGGGCCGCGATCAGATCGTCGCCCATGTCGTTGGGGTGGCTGGTGGTGTAGCGGATACGCTCCAGCCCGTCGATCTTGGCCAGCGCCCGGATCAACCCGGCGAGCGTCATGCCGCCGTGGTAGGCGTTGACGTTCTGGCCCAGCAGAGTGACCTCGCGCACGCCGCGCTCGACCAGATCGCGCGCCTCTTCCAACACCTTCTCGGCGGGGCGAGAGACTTCGGCGCCGCGGGTATAGGGCACGACGCAGAAGGCGCAGAACTTGTCGCAGCCCTCTTGCACGGTCAGAAAGGCAGCGGGGGCGCGTTTCGCCTTGGGGCGGCCCTTGAGGTGGTCGAATTTGTCTTCTGCCGGGAAATCAGTGTCGAGCGCGCTTTGCCCGCCCTGCACCTTCGCCTCCATCTCGGGCAGACGGTGATAGCTTTGCGGGCCAACCACCAGATCGACGGCAGGCTGGCGGCGCATGATCTCTTCGCCCTCGGCTTGGGCCACGCAGCCCGCCACGCCGATCTTCAGATCGGGCCGCGCGTCTTTCAGCGGTTTCAGACGGCCCAGTTCGGAATAGACCTTCTCCGCCGCCTTCTCGCGAATGTGGCAGGTGTTGAGCAGGATCATATCCGCGTCATCGGCGCGGTCGGTGGTGACATAGCCCTGACCGCCCAGGCTTTCGGCCATGCGTTCGCTGTCATAGACGTTCATCTGGCAACCATAGGTCTTGATGAACAGCTTTTTCGGTTGGGTCATGGCGGGCATCCAAGGGTTTTGACGGATTTCGGGCAGATGGCGTCGTCTAACAGCGGTGGCCGCGTCTTGCAATGCACCCGGAATTGGCCGACTTTACCGGCGGCAAATTCCAGCGGGGGCCTATGCGGTATCGCGATCTCGACCAGCTTATCAAAGAGGCCCGCACGGCGCTGAACGCAGGCCCTATCGCCATGATCTTGGTCGAGGATGAGGTTGAGGTCGACACCACCCTGCGCCACCACCAGCAGGCGGGGTTCGACAGCGTCGTGGCGCTGATGCCGCCCGGTTTCGACCTGCCCCGCGACCTAGAGGGAAGCGTGCTGCGGGTCGACTATGACACCACCGCCGAAGCCGCGTTGGAGCGGGCCGTGAACCGCATGATCGCGGCGGTGCCGGGGCAATGGCTTTATTACTGTTACAACGCCGAATACCTGTTCCACCCTTTCAGCGAGACACGCAACGTCAAGGAATTGCTGGCCTTTCACAGCGAAGAGCGGCGCGATGCCATGCTGGGCTATGTGGTGGACCTCTATGCGCTGGACCTCAAGCAACACCCCAATGCCGTCTCACTGGATCAGGCGCATTTGGACCGGTCGGGCTATTACGCGCTGGCGCGCAAGGATGCGGCCCGACAGGGGCATCCCAAGGAACGGCAGCTTGATTTCTTTGGCGGGCTGCGCTGGCGGTTCGAGGAACATGTGCCGCCGCACAGCCGCAAGATCGACCGTATTCCGTTGTTTCGCGCCAAGCCGGGGCTGAAGCTGCGCGGCGACCACACGTTCAACGACGAGGAATACAACACCTACGCCTGCGAATGGCATCACAACGTCACGGCGGCGATCTGCTCATTCCGCACCGCCAAGGCGCTGAAGCGCAATCCCGGCAGCCGCTATGACATCGCCACATTCCAGTGGCACAACTCCGAGCCGTTCGAGTGGCATTCCCGGCAGTTGATGGATTTGGGTTTGATGGAGCCGGGGCAGTGGTTTTGAGCGCGGCCCCTCTGAACTGTCCCGCCCGTGGGAACCACGGGCATCGCCCTCCCTCCCCCCGGAGGGCGACACCCTCAGCACATGGCGGCTAACCTTTTCGATGCCCGGACAAGACGCCGCCGGTATCCGCCACCCTCACCGTTCAGCCCGCAACCGCCCAAAACCCGCGCCCGTCCAAAACCTCCTTGCACTCACCCGCCATGCACCTATGACGGAAGACAGCCTGAACGGGAGGGTCCGATGGCCGTCAACTTGCTCGACACATTCATCAAACCGATGCACCGCGAGGGCATCAAATTCGTGGCGATCTTCGCCGCTGTCACGCTGGTGCTCTTCGCCATCGAAGAAGTCCTCGGCTGGATCGGGGTGGGCCTGACGATCTGGTGCTACTACTTCTTCCGCGATCCCGAGCGCGTGACCCCCGACCGGCCCGACCTGATCGTCAGCCCCGCCGACGGCATCGTCTCACTCATCGAGCCTGCGGTGCCGCCCGCCGAACTGGGGATGCCGGATGTGCCGCTGACCCGCGTCAGCGTTTTCATGAGCGTCTTTAACTGCCACATCAACCGCGCCCCCGTCGCGGGCAAGGTTCAGGCCGTCGCCTACCGGCCGGGCAAGTTTTTCAACGCCTCGCTCGACAAGGCCAGCGCCGACAATGAGCGCAACAGCCTGTGCATCCGCATGGACGACGGGCGCGACATCGCCGTGGTGCAGATCGCGGGCCTCGTGGCGCGGCGCATCGTCTGTTTCGTGAAATCCGGCGACGGGCTTGAGACCGGCGAACGCTTCGGCTTGATCCGCTTCGGCTCGCGGCTAGATGTTTACCTGCCCGAAGGCGTCGACCCGATGGTGCGCATCGGGCAGACCATGGTCGCCGGGGAAACCGTGCTGGCCGAGTTGAAACAGCCGGTCATAGAGACCGCCCCGCTTTAGGAAAGACCCCATGCGCCCCCCTTCTGAAAAGACCGGCGCGGACCTTGCGCTGATCCAGCTTCTGCCCAATGCGCTGACGATCACCGCGATTTGCGCAGGGCTTTCGGCGATCCGCTTTGGGGTGCAGGGCAACTATGTGCTGGCGGTGCAACTGATCCTTCTGGCCTGCGTGCTGGATGGCTTGGACGGGCGGCTGGCGCGGCTGTTGCGCTCCTCAAGCCCGATGGGCGCGGAACTGGACTCCCTGGCCGATTTCCTGAACTTCGGCGTGGCCCCGCCGCTGATCCTCTATTTCTGGGCGCTGCAAGACATGCGCAGCGCAGCTTGGATTTCCGTGCTCGTCTACGCAGTCTGCTGCGTGGTGCGGCTGGCGCGGTTCAACGTCAACGACAAGGCCGAAGCGGCCAAGGCCAAGAACGGCGATGCGGTAGGCGAATCCGGTTCCTTCTTCACCGGCATCCCCTCGCCCGCAGGCGCGCTTTTGGTGCTCTTGCCGATGACCCTGTCCTTTGCCTTTCACAACCGGCCCATTCTGCCGGATTGGATGATCTGCCTGCATATGGTGCTGATCGGTTTTCTGATGATCAGCCGCATCCCCACATGGTCTTTCAAAACCACCAAGGTCTCCCGACGCCATGTGAAATACCTGCTGGTGGGCGTGGCAATTTTCGCGGCCGCCTTGGCCACCTACGCTTGGACCACGCTCGTCGTGCTCTGCTTAGCCTATATCGGCATGGTGATCTGGGGGCTTTTGAGAGCACGGAAAACGAGTTTAACCAAAAGGAATTGAAATGGACATCAAGGCGGTCGAGACTTCCTATGCCCGTTGGGCACCGATCTACGACAAGACCTTCGGCGCGCTGACCAGCGGCGGTCGCCGCCATGTCGTGGCCCATATCAACAAGGGCAGCGGCTCTGTCCTCGAAGTGGGTGTCGGCACCGGCCTGTCCTTGCCCCACTACGCGCCACACCTCTCCGTCACAGGCATTGATTTCAGCGACGAGATGCTCGCCAAGGCCCGCCAGCGCGTCACCCGCGAAGGGCTGCAACATGTAGCTGACCTGCGCCAGATGGACGCGCGCGACCTCGACTTCCCCGATGCCAGTTTCGACACGGTTGCTGCGATGCATGTGCTCTCCGTGGTGCCCGAGCCTGAGCGCGTGATGGAGGAAATCGCCCGCGTGCTCAAACCCGGCGGTCAGGTGGTCATCGCCAACCATTTCATGCGCACCACGGGCGTGCTGGGCTTCCTGGAAAAAGTCTCGGCACCCTTTGCGAATACGCTCGGCTGGCATTCGGATTTCGAGATGGAAACCGTGTTGCAACAAGACGCGCTGGAGGTCGAAGACGAACGCGCCCTGCCGCCCATGGGCATGATGACCTTCCTAGTGTTGCGCAAACGCGGCTGATCAGGCAGGCGGCGGGGCCTGCCCCGCCGGTTCAGGTCTTCCGGCGCAGCCGGATCACCACATCGACCGAGGCAATCTCGGCCCCCTCGGGCGCGTCGGGAAGCTGAGCGATCACCAACTCTTCCGAGGGCGCATCGGTCAGCTTGCTGTCGTCTTCCCAAAAGAAATGCGGGTGGTCGTGGGTGTTGGTGTCGAAATAGCTTTTCGAGCCATCCACGGTCACCTCCTGCAACAGCCCCGCATCACAAAAGGCGCGCAGCGTGTTGTAGACCGTCGCCAGCGACACTGCCTCGCCCTGCCCCTTCGCGGCCTCAAACAGGCTTTCGGCGGTGACGTGGCGGTCTTGCCCATCGCCCACCAGAAGGCTCGCCAGCGTGACACGTTGGCGCGTGGGGCGCAGCCCGGCCTGAGCCAACCAGCGCGTTCCGACCTCTTGTACCTCTACGGACATCAGTTCCCTGCCTTTCAGGGTCATATAAAGGATCAAATCCCCGGTTTTCAATTGAAAACCTTGCGCCAATCGTCGCGGCGCCTTTGCCGCGGCCCTTGCGGCACGCCGCAGCGGGGTGCTAAACGGGGCCGGATGTTATAACAGAGCAGCAGGAGAGCCGCAGGATGGCCGACTACCCCACGAGTTTCGACAAGGAAGATCTGCTGAAATGCGCCCGCGGTGAGCTTTTCGGCCCCGGCAACGCACAGCTTCCCGCCCCGCCGATGCTCATGATGGACCGGATCACCGATGTCTCGGCCGATGGCGGCGCCCATGGCAAGGGCCATATCACCGCCGAGTTCGATATCACCCCGGACCTGTGGTTCTTTGAGTGCCACTTCCCCGGCAATCCGATCATGCCCGGCTGTCTTGGCCTTGACGGTCTGTGGCAGCTCACGGGCTTCAACCTCGGCTGGCGCGGCTGGCAGGGGCGCGGCTATGCGCTTGGCGTGGGCGAGGTGAAGCTGACCGGCATGGTGCGCCCGGACCGCAAGATGCTGACCTACAAGATTGATTTCACCAAGGCGATCCAAACCCGCCGCCTGACCATGGGCGTGGCTGACGGCATCGTCGAAGCCGATGGCGAAGTGATCTATCAGGTGAAAGACATGAAAGTGGCGCTGAGCGAAAGCTAAAGCGCTGCGACTTTACGGATATAAAAAGGGGGCCGCGCGGCCCCCTTTTTCATTGTCGCTCAAAGCGTCTGCATTTCCTGCACCTTACCGTCATGGCGCCCGGTCACGGCTGCTTCGGCCAGTACCGCGGCCACATCGGCGCGGTGCGCCTCGCCTTTCTGATCGACGCCGTCCCCCAGATTAACCGCATTAGTCTTTGGGTCATCCGTCAACGCCACGGGCCGCAGGATCGAATGGGTCAGGCCAGAGCCTTGCAGATGTTCATCCGCCGCCTGTTTCGCCTTGAGGTAATGGGTCATCTCGTGATCCTCCGGCGGGTTGTCGGCGCCCACGGAACTCAGCATCACAAAGCGGTCGACCTCGGCCTCGCGGGCCAGATCGACCAGACGCTGCGCGCCTTCGCGGTCGACCTTCTCAGTCATCTCCGGCCCCGTGCTGCCGCCCGACCCGGCGGCGAAAACAACGGCGTCTACACCGTCGCACACACCCGCTTGCAGGTTGGTCAGATCGCCCTTCCGCTCTTCGGTGCCCTCGGGCAGCACAGAGGTATCGGAGCCGTCGCGCACCAGTGCGATGGGCTCGGCCCCGCGATCTTTCAATTCACTGACGAGCAGACGCCCGGTTTTGCCGGTCGCACCGGCGACGAGTACTTTCATGGTCATATGGAACCTCTCGGAATTTAGTTTGATACGGGCGAGCGGCGCCTCGCGCCGCCCGCCTTTTGCCGGTTACGACGGCAGGAAAATCGACTTGGCGTTGACGAACTCTTTCATGCCAAAGCCGCCGTGTTCGCGCCCGTAGCCGGAATTTTTCACCCCGCCGAAGGGCATATTCGGATCGGCGGCGCCAAAGTTGTTGATCCGCACCATGCCGGTGTCGAACTCATCCCGCGCAAGGCGCAGGGCGTGTTCTTCATCCGTGCAGAAGATGCCGCCGCCCAGACCATAGCGGCTGTCATTGGCAATGCGCATCGCGTCTTCGTCATCCTTCGCCCGGATGACCGAGGCGACGGGGCCAAAGATTTCATCGTCATAGGCTGGCATGCCCGGCTTGATCTCGGCCAGAACGGTCGCGGGATAATAGGCACCCGTGCGGTCGGGCACTTCGCCACCGCAGAGCACCTTGGCGCCCTTCTCAACACTCTCTTTCACCTGATCGCGGACGGTTTCAAACTGTTCTTGGCTCGACAGCGGCCCGAGCTTGGTGTCTTCGTCCATCGGATCGCCCATCGGGATCGCCTTCATCGCATCGACATAGGCGCTCACGAAAGCGTCGTAATTCTTCTCGGTCACGATGAAACGCTTGGCCGACACGCAGGTCTGGCCGTTGTTATAAAGCCGCCCCATGGTCGAGAATCTCACCGCCGTTTCGATATCGGCGTCGTCGAGCACGAGATAGGCGTCGTTCGAGCCCAGTTCGAGCACGGACTTCTTCAGATGTTTCGCCGCCTCGGACCCGATATGGCTGCCCGCGCTGTCAGAGCCGGTCATGGTCACGCCGCGCACCAGCTCATGGCCGATCAGCTTGTCGGAGGTATCGTGGTCGATGATGATAACGTTGAACAGGTCTTTGGGCAGGCCCGCTTCTTCGCAAAGCTCTTTCAAACGCAGCCCGCTGCCGGTGCAGATTTCCGCGTGTTTCAGGACGCAGCCGTTGCCGGTCATCAGGTTCGCGGCCAGCACGCGCACGGGCTGGTAGAGGGGGAAGTTCCACGGCTGAATTTGATAGATCACACCGATGGGCTGATAGGTCACCACACCGCGCTTCTTGCCGCCGGCGTGTTTACGCTCTTCATCCTTCAGCATGTCGGGGCCGTTCTCGGCGGTATATTCGAAGATCTGGGCGCAGAGTTCGACCTCGGTCAGCCCGTCTTTGTAGAGCTTGCCGACCTCGCGGGTCATCAGTTCCGACAGGCTTTCCTTATTCTCGCGCAGCTTCTCGGCGATCTTTTTCAGATAGGGCGCGCGTTCGGCATGGGTCAGCTTGCGCCATTCCTTGAACGCCTCATGCGTGGCCTCGACCGCTTGGGTCGCTTCGGTTTCGGACATCACGTCATAGGTGTCGAGCACCTCTTCAGTGGCGGGATTTACCGTATTGATCTTGGGCATTCTAATCTCCTTTATGTCTCGTGAAGCCAACACCACCTGCCACTGCACCGTTCCATCACAGAACCTTGACCGCGACCTTCGCGCGCAGAGGATCGGCAAACCGCTTGCGCCGTATGGGCGTGCTGGCATACACCGGGGCTGCCAAAACAAAGGAGTGCTGCGCATGCGCCGCGTCGTCGTCACAGGGTTGGGGATTGTCTCATCCATCGGAAACAACGCCGAAGAAGTGCTCGAAGCACTGAAAAACGGCACCTCCGGGATCGAAGCCAGCCCGGAGATGGTCGAACACGGGTTCCGCAGCCGCGTGGCAGGGACGCTGAAGATCAATCTGGCCGATCACATCGACAAGCGGACCTTGCGTTTCATGGGGCCGGGCGCGGGCTATGCCTATGTCGCCATGGATCAGGCGATCAAGGATGCGGGCCTCGACGAGGCTCAAATCAGCAACCCGCGCACCGGTCTGGTGGCAGGCTCCGGCGGGCCGTCGACTTCGGCCATGTTCGCCGCGCATAACATTGTGAAAGACACGGGCGCCACCAAGCGCATCGGGCCCTTTGCCGTGCCGAAATGTATGTCCTCGACCGTCAGCGCGAACCTCTCGACCGCGTTCAAGATCAAGGGCATCAACTATTCCATCACCTCCGCCTGCTCCACCTCGCTGCATTGCATCGGCAACGCGGCCGAGCAGATCATGCTGGGCAAGCAAGACGTGATGTTCGCCGGCGGCGGCGAGGAGCTGGAGTGGACGCTTAGCTGCCTCTTCGACGCGATGGGGGCGATGTCGTCTAAATACAACGACGCGCCCGAGACGGCGAGCCGCGCCTTCGACGCGGACCGCGACGGTTTCGTGATCTCCGGCGGCGGCGGCATGCTGGTGCTGGAAGATCTCGACCACGCGCTGGCGCGCGGTGCAAAAATCTACGCCGAGGTGACCGGCTATGCCGCCACCAGCGACGGCCATGACATGGTGGCACCCTCCGGCGAGGGCGGTGAGCGCGCCATGCGTCTGGCGCTGGAAACCCTGCCCGAGGGCCGCAAGGTGGGCTACATCAACGCCCATGGCACCTCGACCCCGGTGGGCGACGTGGGCGAGATCGAAGCGGTGCGCCGTGTCTTCGGTGAGGGCAACACCCCGCCCGTCAGCTCCACCAAGTCGATGACTGGCCACGCGCAGGGTGCTGCCGGCGCGCTTGAGGCGATCTTCTCGCTGCTGATGCTCGACAACGATTTCATCGCC
The DNA here is from genome assembly GCF_043557115.1 of Sulfitobacter sp. 1A13679. Lineage (NCBI taxonomy): Bacteria > Pseudomonadati > Pseudomonadota > Alphaproteobacteria > Rhodobacterales > Roseobacteraceae > Sulfitobacter > Sulfitobacter sp. 1A13679. The sequence continues at coordinate 51,761 of NZ_JBIFFO010000011.1, read as the reverse complement.
AAGTCGATCAACGTGCAAAACCTCGACCCCGCGCTCGATCCTTCCGAGATTGCGTTGGAGCGAGTGGACAATGCGGGGCTCGATTCCGTGATGACGAACTCCTTCGGGTTCGGCGGCACCAACGGGTCGATGATCCTGTCGAAATACAAGGACTGAGGGCGCGCTATGTCAGGATTGCTTGCAGGAAAACGCGGTCTCATCATGGGTGTGGCCAATGAACGCTCCATCGCTTGGGGCATCGCCAAGGCGATGGCCGAGGCCGGGGCCGAACTGGCCTTTACCTATCAGGGCGAGGCCTTTGGCAAGCGTCTTGAGCCGCTGGCGCAGAGCGTCGGCTCGGACTTCATGGTCGATGTCGATGTGACCGACGACGCCTCGCTCGACCGCGCGTTTGACGAATTGGGCGCGCGCTGGCCGACGATTGACTTCGTCGTGCATGCCATTGCTTTCTCGGACAAATCCGAATTGACGGGACGGTTTTTGAACACCAGCCGGGCGAACTTCAAAAACTCCATGGATATCTCGGCCTATTCCTTCATCGACGTGGCGCGCCGCGCGCATCCGCTGATGAAGGACAACGGCGGCACGCTGATGACGCTGACCTACATGGGCTCGAACCGGGTGACGCCGAATTACAACGTGATGGGCGTGGCCAAGGCGGCGCTTGAAAGTGCGACGCGTTATCTGGCGAATGATCTGGGGCCGGAAGGTATCCGCGTGAACGCGATCTCGCCGGGGCCGATGAAGACGCTGGCGGGGGCTGCCATCGGCGGCGCGCGCAAGACCTACAAGCACACGGATCAGAACGCGCCGCTGCGGTCCAATGCGACGCTCGAGGCTGTGGGCGGCACGGCGGTCTATCTGGCGTCTGACGCCGGCGCCTGCACAACAGGTGAGATCATCCGTGTGGATGGCGGCTTCCACGTGCTGGGGATGCCGCAGGCGGAGCATCTGTAACACGGGATTCGACTAGCCCCGGCCCGGAATCAAGCCGCAGGCGCCGGGCCATCGCCTGCCCGTCCCGTCGGGGAGGCGATTTGGTGAGGCTAGGCGCGCCTTTGCGAGGGCGCGCTCACTTTGCACCATAAAGTGGGACGCATCACCGTCAGGATCGCCACCCCACGGGCAGGCGCTCGCCCTCGATCTCTACCGCAACGCCTCGGTCTGCCAGAGCCACACTTTCATCCCGCCATGCGCAATCGCCGGCCCCTGCCCCTTCCACGGCAGCCCGGTGGCCTTCGCAAGCGGCGGCTCCGAGGTCACCAGCCCGACACGCCAGCCACGGAACCGCGCTTTCAGCGTCTCGCCCAGCGTTCCATAGAGCGGATAAAGCAGCTTCTTGTTGCCGATCCGCCCTCCGTAGGGCGGGTTCACGATCACCAGCCCGGGCGGGCCTTCGGGCGGCTGCACCTCCCCTGCCCCATGGCAGGCGAAGTGGCACCACGCCCCCACCCCGGCCCGGTCGGCATTGGCCGTGCTCATGCGGATCGCGCCCGCGTCCCGGTCAGAGCCGTGGAACCGCACAGCAGGCTCGGCCACCTCCCCCCCAGTGCGCATCGCTTCCCACACCCCGGCATCGAAACTCGCCAAATCCTCGAAGGCGAAGCGCCGCGAGCGCCCGGGCTTCAACCCCGCCGCGATCTCGGCGGCCTCAATCAGGAACGTGCCCGAGCCGCACATCGGGTCGACCACCGGCTCGCCGGGCGCATAGCCGCATGAGCGCAGCATCAGTGCCGCCATGTTCTCGCGCATCGGCGCCTTGCCCACGGCTTCCTTGTGACCGCGCTTGTGCAGCGCTTCGCCGGAGGTATCGAGGCTGAAGATCACCTGATTGTCGTGGATGCGCACCTTCAGCACCAGCGCGGCCTCGGCATCGACAGGGATGCCATGGCTCTCGCGCAGCGCCGTCTCGACCCGTTGGGCTGCCGCCCCGGCATGGTAGATCTTCGACGCCTTGCTGGTCACCTGCACCTTCACCGGCACATCGGTGCGCAGCACATCGGTAAAGGGAAATTTACGACAGCGTTTGTCCAACTGCGCCAGATGGAAGGCCATGAAACCGCCGATCCGCGCCAGCACACGCGCGGCGCCGCGCAGTTCCAGATTGGCGCGCCAGACCTCGGGCCAGCCGCCCTGAACGGTCACGCCACCGGGCTGGGCCTGCGCTGCTGCAAAACCTTTTTCCTGCGCTTCGGCGCAGAGCAAATCCTCAAGCCCGGGCGGGCAGACAAGGAAAATCTCGAATGTATCTGGGGTATCCATGGCCCCTGCATAAGCGCCAATGCGCGGGCGTGCGAGGGGAAAAGACGCCGGAGACGTCTTTGGGGCGTGCCGGGGGGGAAGCCCCCCCGGCCACCGATATCAGGCCGCCGGAGCGATCTTGACCAGTTCGATGTCGAACTGCAGATCCTTGCCCGCCAGCGGGTGGTTGGCGTCGAGCGTGACGGTGGTCTCGTCAACCTCAACCACGGTCACCGGCAGGGCCTGACCTTCGGGGGTCTGCATCTGCAGCTGCGTACCGGGATCGAGCGGGATGTCCGCCGGGATGCCTTCGCGCGGCACGGCCTGACGCATCTCGGGGTTCACGGGGCCATAGGCCTCTTCGCTGGGCACTTGAACGACCTTCTTGTCGCCCTCGGTCATGCCGGGCAGCGCGCTGTCGAGACCGGGGATGATTTGGCCCGAACCCACGACGAACTCAAGCGGGTCGCGGCCCTGCGAGCTGTCGAATGTGGTGCCGTCTTTCAACGTGCCGGTATAGTGAATCTGTACTGTGTCGCCGGATTTGACCTCAGCCATCGGGTGTCTCCAATCTGTAGGGGGAAAAAGGAAGGAGGCCGCGTATCTGCGCGGGTGCTCCAAATTCCGCGACAGCATGAAGATTGTGACTCCGAGAGTAAACCCCCCGTCCGGGTCGATCGCGGAATTCGCCCCTTTTCGCCGCCGCGCCTGCGTGCCACTCTGCCGCGACACGGAAAGGGAGAGCCTGTCAGATGCCCATTACCACCTGCGTTTTCGACGCCTATGGAACCCTCTTCGACGTGGCCGCCGCCGCCCGTGAAGCCGCAGCCGAACCCGCTTTTGCCGCCATCGCCGAGACTTGGCCGGAACTGGCAGAACACTGGCGCCTCAAGCAGTTGCAGTATTCCTGGCTAAGAGCCGTGACCGGGGCGCATGACGATTTCTGGCAAGTCACCCAAGAGGGGCTGGACTGGACGCTGGAAAAGATGAACCTCGCCGATGACCCTGCCCTGCGCGCGCGCCTGCTGGCGCTTTACTGGGAGCTTCGCGCCTATGACGAGGTGCCCGCCATGCTGCGCGCGCTGAAAGACGGGGGCCTGAACACCGCGATCCTGTCCAACGGCGCCCCCGCGATGCTGGACGGGGCGGTGCAATCGGCGGGAATCGGTGATCTTTTGGATGTCTCGCTTTCGGTCGAAAGCGTCGGCGTCTTCAAACCGCATGCGTCGGTCTATGACCTTGTCGGAAAACACTTCGGCTGTGCCAAGGACGAGGTGCTGTTCGTGTCCTCCAACGGCTGGGACGCAGCGGCGGCGACGGGCTATGGGTTCACCACCGCATGGGTAAACCGGGGCGGCGATCCGGTGGACCGGCTGCCGTGGAAACCCGCACATCAGTTGCGCGAGCTGAGCGGCATTCCCGCATTGGCGGGGCTCTGATGCCGCGTTTCACCACCTCCGACGGGCTGTCGCTGCATTACACGGATGAGGGCAGCGGCCTGCCGATCCTCTGCCTTGCCGGTCTTACCCGCACCGGCGCGGATTTCGACTACCTCGCCCCGCATTTGGCTGATCACCGGCTGATCCGCATGGACTACCGCGGGCGGGGCCGCTCGGATTTCGACGCGAACTGGCGGAACTACACGCTCTCGGTGGAATGCCGCGACGTGTTGGAATTGCTCGGGCATCTGGGGCTGGAACAGGTCGCCCTCATCGGCACCTCGCGTGGCGGGCTGAATGCCATGGCGCTGGCGATGATCGCCCATGATCACCTTTTGGGCGTGGCGCTGAATGACGTGGGCCCCGAGCTTGACCCCAAGGGCGTCGAGTTCATCATGGGCTATCTGGGCCGCAACCCCGCCGCCAAGACCTATGAAGAAGCCGCCGCCGCCATGGCCCGCGCCTTCCCCGAGTTTCACGGCGTGCCCGAAAGCCGCTGGCTTGAGGAGGTCAAACGCCATTACAGGGCGACCGAAGACGGGCTGAAAATCACCTATGATCCGCATCTGCGCGATGCCGTGGCCGCCGCAGGCCAGCAAGCTGTTGACCTGTGGCCGTTCTTCGATGCGCTGCAAGGGTTGCCGCTGGTCACGATCCGCGGAGCCAATTCCACCTTGTTCAGCCGCGAGACGCTGATGCAGATGCAGGCCCGCCGCCCCGATATGATCGTGGCCGAAGTGCCGGACCGCGGCCATGTGCCCTTTCTCGACGAACCCCAAGCGCTTGCCGCGCTGCACGAATGGATAGGACAAATCAAATGAACATCGACATGATCCGCGCCGCCGCCGACCGCGCCAAGGGCCATGTGCGGCGCACGCCGCTCTTGAACTCCCCCTTTCTGGACGAGATCGCGGGCCGCCGGGTATGGGTCAAACCCGAATGTTTGCAGCATACCGGCAGCTTCAAGTTCCGCGGCGCGTGGTCGGCCCTTTCGGCCCTACCAAGCGCGCAGCGCGCCAAGGGCGTCATCGCCTATTCCAGCGGCAATCATGCCCAAGGCGTGGCACTGGCGGCCAAGATGCACGGCGCGCCTGCCGTGATCGTCATGCCCGAGGACAGCCCGCGGCTGAAGATCGCCAACACCCGCGCCTATGGCGCCGAGGTGGTGCTCTATGACCGCGCGAATGAGAGCCGCGAGGAGATCGGTGCCGCACTGGCCGAGGAACGTGGGCTCACGCTAATTAAACCCTATGACGAGCCGCAGGTCATCGCGGGACAAGGCACCACGGGGCTGGAAATCGCCCAGCAGGCCGCCGAGGCCGGGATCGAAGCGGCCGAGGTGATCGTCTGCTGCGGCGGCGGTGGCCTGACCTCTGGCATCGCGCTGGCGCTGGAGGCCGAGGCGCCGGGGTTCCGCGTGCGCCCGGCGGAACCGGAAGGCTTCGACGATGCCGCCCGCTCGCTGGTTTCCGGCCGGATCGAGCGGAATGCGACGGCGCTCGGCTCGATCTGCGACGCCATCGTCACGCCTGCGCCGGGGGAGCTGACCTTTCCGATCATGCAGCGGTTGGTGGGGCCGGGGCTGGTGGTGAGCGACGATGAGGCCTTGCAAGCGATGGGTCATGCGTTCAACCGGTTGAAACTCGTGGCTGAGCCGGGCGGTGCCGTGGCGCTTGCCGCGGCGTTGTTCCGGGGCGGAGAGATTGACGGGGACGATGTGATCGTCACCATCTCCGGCGGGAACGTTGATGCGGATATGTTCGCCCGCGCGCTGCAGACGCTGGGGTAACGATTAGGGCAGCGCCGGCACGCGGGGTGGTGCTGAAAGCGCCGCTCCAGGGGGGGGCGGGTCGGCGCTGCCCGGCGTTTCCACCGGGCGGTACCTATTCGAACTGTCCCGTCTTTGACCTCCCGCGTTCGCACGATATGCTGCCCCTCAACGCCGCCCAAAGGAGCCCCCCATGCAGATTTTCGACACCGGCGAGGTGCAACTGCACTACCGCGTCGACGGCCCCGAGGCCGGCGCGCCCGTGGTCTTCGCCAATTCGCTTGGCACCGACATGCGCCTGTGGGACCCGATCCTGCCGCTGCTCGCGCCCGGCCTGCGCATCATCCGCTTCGACAAACGCGGCCATGGCCTGTCCTCCTGCCCGCCCGCGCCCTATTCGATGGGGTCGCTCATCACCGATACCGAGCGGCTGCTCGACCACCTCAAGGTGCGCGACTGCGTCTTTGTCGGCCTGTCAATCGGCGGGATGATCGCGCAGGGCCTCGCAGTCAAACGGCTCGACATGATCCGCGCGCTGGTGCTGAGCAACACGGCCACCAAAATCGGCAACCGCGACATCTGGGATGCCCGGATCGCCCACGTCGAGAAAGGCGGTATCGAAAGCCTTGCCGATGCGGTGATGGAGCGTTGGTTTTCGCCCCAGTTCCGCGCCACGCCGGAACTGGCGCTCTGGCGCAACATGCTGACGCGGCAGCCCGACGCGGGCTATGCGGGCTGTTCGGCGGCGAATTCGCACAGTGATTTCATGACGCCAACCTCCGGTCTACGCCTGCCCGCGCTTGGCATCGCAGGTTCGGAAGACGGCTCAACCCCGCCCGATCTGGTGCGCGAGTTAATGGACCTGATCCCGGCCTCGAAATTCAAATTGATCCGCCGCGCGGGCCATCTGCCCTGTGTCGAGCAACCGCAGGAATACGCAGATACGCTGAACGAATTCCTCGCCAGTGTCGGGCATATCCCGAAGGCGCAGGGCTGATCGTGGCGGCAGGTGTCTCCGGCAGCGAGCGGGCCATGCGCGTGCGCCTCGTGCCGTATTCGCGCCCTATCGCGACGTCCGCCCTTGCCTTTGGCCCCTGCGCGGACCACATCTGACCGAATGCCGCTGCCACTGATCTTTATCCTTGTGACGGTGATGATCGATGCCATGGGCGTCGGCCTGATCTTGCCCGTCATGCCCGACCTGATCCGCGAAGTTCGCGGCGGCGGGCTGAGCGATGCGGCCCTTTGGGGCGGCGTGCTGGCCACGGGCTTTGCCGCGATGCAATTCCTCTTCGGCCCGGTTCTGGGCGGGCTCTCCGACCGTTTTGGCCGCCGCCCCGTCCTGCTGCTGGCGCTGATCGTGATGATGGTGGACTATGGCGTGATGGCGCTGGCGGGCAGCATTTGGCTGCTGCTGATCGGGCGGCTCGTGGGGGGCATCACGGCGGCGACCCATGCCACCGCCTCGGCCTATATGGCCGATATCTCTCCGGCGCAGGACCGCGCGGCGCGTTTCGGGCTGATCGGCGCGGCCTTTGGCGCGGGCTTTGTTCTGGGGCCGCTGATGGGCGGCGTCTTGGGCGAATATGGCACCCGCGCGCCCTTTTGGGCGGCAGCGGTACTGGCGGCGGGCAATGCGGTGCTTGGCTGGGCCGTGCTGCGCGAAACCCTGCCCCCGACACAACGCCGTGCTTTCGACTGGCGGCGGGCCAATCCGCTGGGCGCGCTGCGCGCCCTTGGCCGACTGCCCGAGGTCGGCAGGCTGCTCGCGGTATATTTCATCTACCATGTGGGCTTTGCCGCCTATCCGGCGGTCTGGGCCTATTTCGGGGTCGAGCGTTTTGGCTGGTCGCCGACGATGATCGGCCTGTCTCTGGGCCTTTTCGGCGTGCTGATGGCGCTTGTCCAAGGCGCCTTGATCGGCCCCGTGATCCGCCGCCTGGGCGCGCGCGCCACGGTGATCTTGGGCCATATCTTTGCCCTTGCCGCCTTTGCCGCGCTGACCGTGCTTACCTCGGGTAGTTGGGCGCTGATCATGACCCCGCTCGCCGCGCTGGCCGGGGTGATCCCGCCCGCGCTTCAAGGCATCATGTCGGCCCGCGTCAGCGCCGATGCGCAAGGGGAGCTGCACGGCGCGCTCAGTTCCTCCACCGCGCTGGCGATGATCCTCTCGCCGCTGACGATGACGGGGGTTTTCGCCTATTTTACCGCGCCGGAAGCTGCGCTCTACCTGCCCGGCGCACCCTTCCTGCTGGCGCTTTTGCTGACCCTTGGCGGCTTGGCGATTTTTGCCAGCCGCCCTACCCCCACGTCACAAGGTGAAACTTCGCCGCAGTAGGCCCAATACCCGTCTTGCGCCACCGGCCCATCCGCGTCAAGCTGGCGAAAATTGAAAGAAAGGGACAGGCCATTGCAAACCATCAAAGCCGCCGTCTGCCATGCCTTAGACACACCGCTGAGCGTCGAAGACATCCGCATCAAGGCACCGCAATCGGGCGAGGTCGAGGTGACCTTGGATGCCGTGGCGATCTGCCATTCCGACATTCTGTTTGCCGAAGGCGGCTGGGGCGGCACCCTGCCCGCCGTCTATGGGCATGAGGCCGCAGGCCGGGTCAGCGCGGTGGGGCCGAATGTGCAGGGTCTGGCCGAGGGCGACAGCGTGGTGGTCACCCTGATCCGCGCCTGTGGCAGCTGCCCCAACTGTGCCTCGGGTCAGCCGACGATCTGCGAAACCCCGCAAGCGCCCGAAGGGCCGCTGCAAACGGCCGAGGGCGCACCGCTCGTTCAGGCGATGAACACCGGCGGTTTCGCCGAGAAGGTCGTCGTAGACCGGTCGCAGGCGGTGAAAATCTCGCATGACATTCCCAAAGACGCCGCCTGCCTGATCGCCTGCGGCGTCATCACCGGTGTCGGCGCCGTGGTCAACGCAGCGGGCCTGCGCGCGGGTCAGGATGTGGTGGTGATCGGCGCGGGCGGGGTCGGCCTCAACGCGATTCAAGGGGCGCGCATCGCAGGCGCACGGCGAATCGTGGCGGTCGACATGACCGAAGACAAACTCGCCATCGCCCGCGAATTCGGCGCGACCGACACCGTGCTTGCGACCGAGGCGAAGCCGTGGCGCGCAGCGCTCAAGGCCACAGGGCGCGGGGCGGATGCCGTGATCGTCACCGTGGGCGCGATCCCCGCCTATGAAACCGCGCCGCGCTATCTGGCCGCCGGGGGCCGTGTGATCATGGTCGGCATGCCCCACAGCGGGGCCGAGGCCAGCTATGAACCGGTGGTCCTCGCCGCCCTAGGGCAAGGCATGGTCGGCTCCAAAATGGGCGATGTGGTGATCCAGCGCGACATTCCGTGGATGGTCGACCTCTATCTTCAGGGCCGTCTGCAACTGGACAGCCTGATCTCTGGCCGCTGGCGGCTGGATCAGATCAACGAGGCGATTGCCGACACCAAGACCGGGGCCGCGCGGCGCAATGTGATCGTCTTCGACCGGTCCTAAATCGGCCCCGAGGCGGGCGAACGCTACGGTAGATCGCCGATCAGAAGGGCGCGAAAATCATTCACATTGGTCCCGGTGGGGCCGGTGTGAAACAGGGCGTCAATCGCCTCGAACGCGCCGTAAGCATCGTTGCGCTGCAAAGCGCCGCGCGGATCCACCCCCGCCGCGCGCATGGCAGCCGCCGTGCCCGCCTCCACGAAAGCGCCCGCGTTATCCTCTGACCCGTCGATACCATCGGTATCGGCGGCCAAGGCCGTGATCCCCTCCTGCCCTTCGAGCGCCAGCGCGAGGGACAGCGCAAACTCACTATTCCGCCCGCCGCGCCCTTTGTGGCGCAGGGTCACCGTCGTCTCACCACCTGAAAGGAGCACCAGCGGCGCGGGATGGGGAAAACCGCTTTCCTGCGCCTGCCGCGCGAGGGCCGCATGGACCAGCGCCACCTCCCGCGCCTCGCCCTCGATCGCGTCCGACAGGATCCATGCGTTCACGCCCCGTGCCCGCGCAGCCTTGGCTGCGGCGGCGAGGGACAGGCCCGCAGAAGCGATGACATGGGTGGTCGTGTTGCTCGGCGCGTCCTGAGCAGGCCGCTCCGCCGCCTTTTCCAGAAACGCCATGCAACGGGGCGGCAGCTCAAGCCCCCGCGCGGCCACCTCTTCCAACACCGCCGCCGCAGTACGCCGCCCCGGCACTGTGGGACCAGAGGCCACGGCCCCCGGATCATCCCCCGGCACATCCGAGACGACAAGGCTCACCACCCACGCGGGATGGGCCAGTTCCGCCAGACGTCCGCCGTTGACCGTGCTGAACTGCTTGCGGATGTCGTTCATGACCGAAATCGGCGCGCCCGAGGCCAAAAGCGCCGCGTTCAACGCCTGCAAATCCTCCAGCGTCAGCCCCTCCGGCGGGGCGGGCAAAAGCGATGAGCCGCCGCCGCAGATCAGCGCGATCACCTGATCCTCCGGCCCCAGACCTTGCACCGCATCCTGCAAGGCGCGGGCAGCCTCGACCCCGGCCTGATCGGGCACCGGATGGGCGGCCTCCAGCACCTTAATCCGCTCGCAGGGCGCGCCATAGCCGTAGCGGGTGACCACGACACCGTCATAGGGATGCGGCCAGATGGCCTCGAACGCTTGCGCCAATTGCGCCGCCCCTTTGCCCGCGCCGATCACCACCGTGCGCCCTTTGGGCGGCGGCGGCAGCTGGTCTTTGAGGATCAAATGCGGATCGGCGGCGGCGACGGCGGTGTCGAACAGTTCGGCCAAGAACTGGCGTTTCGGGTCATTGAGGTTGGACATAGGGCACTCCGACTGCTGCGGCGATCATGGCGGCCCGTTGTCTGCTGTCAATCCGGCAGGGGGCGTTCATGCTGAACAAACAGGCAGTTCCGCGCGCCCAGCAGGCCAAAGTCGGGGTCGCTGCACAGGCCCAAGGGCATCGCCGCGCGCCATTTGCTGTGCCGCCCCCCTGCGTTGAAGGCGGCGAGGAAGCTGTCATCTAGCATCCAAGTGTTCTGCTGCGCCACGCCCCCCGTGATGAAGACCCCGCCGCGCGCGCCCATGACCAAGCCCAGATCCCCCGCGACCCCGCCAAGATACTGCACCATCAAAGCAACCGCGCGACAGGCGCTCATGTCCTCCCCGGCCCTAGCCGCCGCGAAAATCGCCGCCGCCCCCTCCAAATGCGCCGCCTCGCCCCGCGCGGAGGCGATGGCGCGATACCAATAGGGCATGCCGGTGCCCGACAGGATCGCCTCGGCCTCGACCGCCAGCCCCTCGCCCATCTGCACCTCGGGCCAAAGCGCGATCAGGGCTTCGAAATAGGCCACTTCCTCGGCGCTATGGGGGGTGAGCCGCAGATGCCCCCCCTCGCCCGGCACCGCCGTGGGCCGCGCGCCCTGCCAGACCAGAGACCCGACGCCAAGGCCCGTCCCCGGGCCGATGATCACCCGCGCCCCTGGTTGCGGGTCGGGCCCGCCCTGAAGATAGGTCACTTTATCCGCATCCAGCGTGGCCAAGGACCAAGCCGCCGCCTCGAAATCATTAAGCAGCAGCACCTTGGCGGGGTCCAAACCGCAGGCCCGTGCCAGATCATCCCGCGAGATGCTGCGCGCCGCATTGGTCATCCGCACCTGCCCGTCGACAACCACCCCGGCCACCGCCATGGCGACCCCTTCGGGCGGGCGGCCCACCTCAGTGCAAAACGCCGCACAAGCGTCGGGCAAAGTGGTCAGCCCGTCGGTGGGGTGGGTGCGGCGTTCTACCACCGCCCCCGCCGGGTCCACCGCTGCGAGGCGCAGATTGGTGCCGCCGATGTCCCCTACCAAATACCACATGTGCCTGCCCTGCTGCCCTTGATACCGGTGCAAGATGGCCCGCCCGCGCGGCCAAGGTCAAACAACAAAACCCGAAAGCCGAGGCTTTCGGGTTTCGCATTTGGGTGCTGTCCGTTTGGATCAATCAGGGGCGATCGGCACCGATGCTTCATCGTCGCCCTCGATGACGTTTTCCTCGTCGACGATCACTTCTTCTTCCGTCTCGGGCGCGGTGGCGACTTCCTCGCCCGTCCAATAGACGATGATCCCGACGCCAAAGATTACCACAAGCGCCATGCCGATCAGGGGCCATTTGTGACGGCTTTCCTGTTTTTTGAGGTTCGTGTCTGGTGGACTCATGATCCGCTCCCTTTCACTGTCTTCGGGCTGTGCCGCGCAGCATTTCGCGCGGTCCTCGTTACCGGGCCAACCCGGCAGACCGCGCCAAAGTTCCCGAAAAGGGAAGGTTTCACAAAAGCGCCATCACCTCTGACATGGCGCGGCGGTAACCCGTCACGATCCGATCCCGCTGCCGGTGCCGCCCGCCCGTCACCGCATGGCGGCCCGCCGACCACAGATCGGTCACCACCCGGTCCTTGGCGGCAAAGGCCAGACCGTCGAGCAATTGGTCGGGCCGCAGCGCGCAGAGGGCCGGGTCTTGGCTGTCGATCGCCACAAGATCGGCCCATTCGCCGACCGCGATCTCGCCCCGGCCCCGGCCAAGCGCCTGCGCCCCGCCACGCGCCGCACCTGTGTAAAGCGCCGCCCCGACCGAACCTTCGTCCGCCACCATCACATTGCGCGCCAAATCCCGCAGACGCTGGGAATATTCCAGCGTGCGCAATTCCTCAGTCAGCGAAATCAACACATTGGAATCCGATCCGATGCCAAATCGCCCCCCGGCGGCGAGGTAGCCCGGCCCGTTGAACGGCCCATCGCCCAAATTGGCCTCCGTCACCGGGCAGAGCCCAGCCACCGCGCCGCTGCGGGCCATGGCAGCGGTCTCACCTTCCGTCATATGGGTGGCGTGGATCAGGCACCAGTTCTCGGCAACCTCGGCATTGGCCAGCAACCAGTCGACCGGGCGCGCGCCAAGCCAAGCGGAGACATCCGCGACTTCTTTGGGCTGTTCGGCGATGTGGATATGGACCGGCACATCGGGATGGGCGGCCAGCACCTCGGTCAACTCCGAAGGGGCCGTGGCGCGCAGCGAATGGGGCGCGATGCCGACGCGGCAATCGGGGGGCAGGTCCCGCACCGCCCGCTGCGCCTGCTCAACCAGCGCGCCGAAGCGCGCCACCCCATTGCCAAAACGCGCCTGCCCCGCCTGCAAGGGCTGCTGCCCCGCCCCGCCATAGGTATAGAGCACCGGCAGATGGGTCAGCCCGATCCCCGTCTGCGCCGCCGCCGCCGCGATCCGGGCCGATACCTCCCCCAGATCGTCATAGGGCGTGCCGTCCGGTTGGTGGTGGAGGTAGTGAAACTCTCCCACGCTGGCGAAACCAGCCTCTTGCATCTCTAGGAAGACGAAGGCCGCGATGGCTTCGATATGCGCGGGCGTCAGATGGGCGGTGAAGCGATACATCAAATCACGCCATGTCCAGAAACTGTCCTTCCCGGCCAAGCGCGTCTCGGTCATCCCGGCCATGGCGCGCTGGAAGCTGTGGCTGTGCAGATTGGCCAGCGCCGGCAGCAGGGTGTCGACACGGGTGTCATCGGCCTGCGGTGCCTGCCCGGTCTCAACCTGCGTCACCCGCCCATCGGCAACCGTGATCCGAACCTCTCGCGCCCATCCCTGCGGCAGTTTTGCATGTGTAGCGAAAATCATTTGACGGCCCTCTGCATTTTTATGTATAGACATATAGCAAATAAAACCGATGTAGAAAAGCGAAACCTTAGGAGGAGGCGATAGGATGACAGCGCAGGATCGGGTCTTGATCGACTTCACGGCGGCGACGATGGATGGCCCACAGCCCTATGGTTTGATCGAAGATGCGGCGATCGCGATTGCCGAGGGCCAGATCGCATGGGTCGGCCCGCGCGATGATCTGCCGCAAGGCTACCGCGACCTGCCCGCCGAATCGCTGGGCCAGCGGCTTGTCACCCCCGGGCTGATCGATTGCCACACCCATATCGTGCACGGCGGCGACCGCGCGCGGGAGTTCGAGATGCGGCTGGAGGGCGCCAGCTATGAGGAAATCGCCCGCGCCGGGGGCGGCATCGTCTCAACCGTCACCGCCACCCGCGCCGCCGATGAGGCAGAGTTGCTGGCCGATGCCCTGCGCCGCGTCGACGTGCTGATCGCCGAAGGGGTCACGGCCATCGAAGTGAAATCCGGCTATGGTCTGGATATCGAGACCGAGCTGCGCATGCTCCGCACCGCTCGCGCCATTGGCCAGCAGCGCCCGATCCGCGTCTCAACCACCTTCCTGGGCGCCCATGCGGTGCCTGCCGAATACACAGGCCGCGCGGATGCCTATATCGACGATGTCTGCCTCCCCGCCCTGCGTGCGGCTCATGCCGAAGGGCTGGTAGATGCGGTCGACGGGTTCTGCGAGGGCATCGCCTTTCAGCCCGCCCAAATCGCGCGGGTCTTTGACGTGGCGCGGGAATTGGGCCTGCCGGTGAAACTTCATGCCGAGCAATTGTCGAACTTGGGCAGCGCGCGGCTCGCGGCCTCCTATGGCGCGCTCTCGGCGGATCATATCGAATATTTGGATGAGAGCGGCGTGATCGCGATGGCCGAGGCGGGCAGCGTCGCCGTTCTGCTGCCCGGTGCCTTCTATACCTTGCGCGAGACCCAAGCGCCGCCCATCGACCTGCTGCGCCGCCATGGCGTGCCGATGGCGCTGGCGACGGATATCAACCCCGGTTCCTCGCCACTGAACTCGCTGCTGCTCGCGCTCAACATGGGCTGCACCCTGTTCCGCCTGACGCCAGAAGAGGCGCTGCGCGGCGCAACGCAGCACGCCGCCCGCGCGCTCGGGCTGGCGGATTGCGGCATGATCCGCCCCGGCCTGCGCGCCGACCTCGCCGTTTGGGACATCAAACACCCGGCCGAGCTTGCCTATCACATCGGCTTCAACCCGCTTCATTCCCGCATTTTCGGAGGCCAATCGTGACCACCCTGACCCTCACCCCCGGCGCGGCCACGTTGGACGATCTGGCCCGCATCTACCGCGAAGAGGCATCTGTGCGGCTCGCCCCCGCCTGCCGCCCCGCGATCGAAGAGGCCCATGCGCGCATCGCTCGGGCCGTGGCGGGCGAGGATGCCGTTTACGGCGTGAACACCGGTTTCGGAAAGCTCGCCTCGGTCAAGATCGCGGCAGAGGATACGGCGGCGCTGCAACGCAACCTGATCCTGTCGCACTGCTGCGGTGTCGGCCCCGCGATCCCGCGCGGCCATGCGCGGCTCCTGATGGCGCTGAAACTGCTGAGCCTCGGGCGCGGTGCCTCGGGCGTGCGGCTGGCGGTCGTGGACCTGATCGAAGCCATGCTGGCGCGTGGCGTGACCCCGGTGATCCCGGCGCAAGGCTCTGTTGGCGCCTCGGGCGATCTGGCCCCCTTGGCGCATATGGCCGCCGTGATGATGGGCCATGGCGAGGCGGAGTTCGAGGGCCGCGTCATGACGGGCGGCGCGGCGCTGGCCGCCGCGGGTCTTACCCCGTTGGAGTTCGGCCCCAAGGAAGGGCTGGCGCTGATCAACGGCACGCAATTTTCCACCGCCTTCGCGCTGGCGGGGCTCTTCGACGCATGGCAGGCCGCGACCTCGGCGCTGGTGATCTCGGCCCTGTCGACGGATGCGATCATGGGCTCCACCGCGCCGCTGCAACCGGAAATTCACGCCCTACGCGGCCACCGGGGCCAAATCGAAGCGGGCGAGACCATGCGCGCCCTGCTCGAGGGTTCGGAGATCCGCGAAAGCCATGTGGCGAATGATGCCCGCGTCCAAGACCCTTACTGCATCCGCTGCCAGCCGCAGGTGACAGGGGCGGCGATGGACGTGCTGCGCATGGCCGCCGCCACGCTGGAGGTCGAAGCCAATGCCGCCACCGACAACCCGCTGGTGCTGACGGGGGCGGACCTCATCGTCTCGGGCGGGAATTTCCATGCCGAGCCGGTGGGTTTCGCCGCCGATATGATCGCCCTCGCCCTGGCCGAGATCGGCGCCATTGCGCAGCGCCGGGTGGCGCTGATCGTGGACCCGGTGCTCAGCTTCAACCTGCCGCCCTTCCTGACGCCGACCCCCGGCCTCAACAGCGGCTATATGATCGCCGAAGTCACCACCGCCGCCCTGATGAGCGAGAACAAACATCTCGCCAACCCCTGCGTCACCGACAGCACGCCGACCTCGGCCAACCAAGAAGATCACGTCAGCATGGCCGCCCATGGCGCGCGACGGCTGGGGCAGATGGTCGAGAACCTGAACCGCATCCTCGGGGTGGAACTGCTCTGCGCCGCGCAGGGCATCGACTTTCGCGCGCCGCTGGCCACCAGCGAGACGTTGCAGCGGGTGGTCGCGCGGGTCCGCGAAGAGGTCGCCACGCTGGAAGAGGACCGCTACCTCGCCCCCGATCTGGAACGCGCGGCACGGATGGTAGCGGGCGGTGAGATCACCCGCGCCGCCGCCTGCGAGATGCCGGGGCTTTCCACATGACCCCCGTTGAGATCACACCCGTCGAGATCACCCGGGGCGACAACCCCATCGTGCTCGGCCTGCCCCACACCGGCACCGACCTGCCCGAGGCCATCCGGCGCGACTTAAATCCGCGCGGGCGGGAACTGGCGGATACCGATTGGCATATCGACCGGCTCTACGACGGGTTGCTGCCCGGCGCGACCACGGTGCGCGCGACCTTCCACCGCTATGTCATCGACGCCAACCGCGACCCTTCGGGCGCATCGCTCTATCCTGGCCAGAACACCACCGGGTTGGTACCGCTGACGGATTTCGACGGGCAAGACATCTGGACCACCCCGCCCGACGCAGCCGAGGTTGAGGCCCGCCGCGTGGCATACCACGCACCCTATCACGCAGCGCTTGAGGCCGAACTGGCCCGCGTCCGCGACCTGCATGGGGTAGCGATCCTCTATGACTGCCACTCGATCCGCTCGCTGATCCCCTTCCTCTTTGACGGCCCGCTGCCCGATTTCAACATCGGCACGAACCTCGGCACCACCTGCGCGCCGGAGATCGAAGCCGCCGTCGCCGAGATCTGCGCCGCAGCACCCGGCTACACGTCCGTCAGCAACGGACGCTTCAAAGGCGGCTGGACCACGCGCCACTATGGCCGCCCCGCCGAAGGGGTCCACGCGATCCAGATGGAACTGGCGCAAAGCAGCTACCTCGGCGCCGAGGCTTCGCCTTGGCCCTATGACCCCGACAAGGCCGCGCGGCTGCGCGTCCATCTGACCGATATCCTGACAACTCTGGCCGCACTGGCCCCTACCCTGAAAGGCACAGCATGAGCGATCCGCGCAAGAACACCCGTGACGTCTATCCCGCCACCGGCACCGAGCTTTCGGCGAAAAGCTGGCTGACCGAAGCGCCGCTGCGGATGCTGATGAACAACCTGCACCCCGACGTGGCCGAAAACCCTCATGAGCTGGTCGTCTACGGCGGCATCGGGCGCGCGGCGCGGACGTGGGAGGACTATGACCAGATCGTCGCCTCCCTGCGCGCGCTGGAAGAAGACCAGACACTGCTGGTGCAATCAGGCAAGCCCGTGGGCGTCTTCCAAACCCATAAAGACGCGCCCCGCGTGTTGATCGCCAACTCCAACCTCGTGCCGCATTGGGCCAATTGGGACCATTTCAACGAACTCGATAAGAAGGGTCTAGCGATGTACGGTCAGATGACCGCCGGATCGTGGATCTACATCGGCAGCCAGGGCATCGTGCAGGGCACCTATGAGACCTTCGTCGAGGCGGGCCGCCAGCACTATGGCGGCGATCTCAAAGGCAAATGGATCCTCACCGGGGGCTTGGGCGGCATGGGCGGCGCGCAGCCCTTGGCCGCGGTCATGGCCGGGGCCTGCTGTCTGGCGGTGGAGTGCAATCCCGACAGCATCGATTTCCGCCTGCGCACCCGCTACGTCGACGAAAAGACCGACAGCCTTGATGAGGCGCTGGCGATGATCGAGCGGTGGACCGCCGCGGGCGAGGCGAAATCGGTTGCACTTCTGGGCAATGCGGCAGATGTCTTTCCCGAGCTGGTGAAACGCGGGGTCCGCCCCGATATCGTGACCGACCAGACCTCGGCCCATGACCCGGTGAACGGCTACCTGCCGCAGGGCTGGACGATGGGCGAATGGCGCGAGAAACGTGAGAGCGATCCCAAAGCGGTCGAAAAAGCCGCCCGCGCCTCGATGAAGGTGCAGGTGCAGGCGATGGTCGATTTCCACACCGCGGGCATCCCAACGGTCGACTATGGCAACAACATCCGCCAGATGGCGCTGGAGGAAGGGTTGCAGAACGCTTTCGACTTCCCGGGCTTTGTGCCCGCCTATATCCGCCCGCTGTTCTGCCGCGGCATCGGCCCCTTCCGCTGGGCGGCGCTGTCGGGCGATCCTGAGGATATCTACAAGACCGACGCCAAGGTGAAGGAAATCCTCGCTGAGGACAGGCATCTGCACAACTGGCTCGACATGGCGCGGGAGCGTATCTCTTTCCAAGGGCTGCCCGCACGGATCTGCTGGGTGGGCTTAGGCGTGCGCCACAAGCTGGGGCTGGCCTTCAATGAGATGGTCCGCACAGGCGAACTCAGCGCGCCGGTGGTGATTGGCCGCGACCACCTCGACAGCGGCTCCGTCGCCTCGCCCAACCGCGAGACGGAGGCGATGAAAGACGGCTCGGATGCCGTGTCGGACTGGCCGTTGCTGAACGCGCTTTTGAACACCGCCTCGGGGGCGACTTGGGTGTCGCTGCACCACGGCGGCGGGGTCGGCATGGGCTTCTCACAGCACTCTGGCATGGTGATCTGCTGTGACGGCTCCGAAGACGCCGACCGGCGGATCGCGCGGGTGCTGTGGAACGACCCGGCGACGGGCGTGATGCGCCATGCGGATGCGGGCTATGACGAAGCGCGCGATTGCGCCCGCGAACACGGGCTGAACCTGCCGGGTATCCTTTAAGCGCTGAGCGCTGCCGCCCACCCGCGGCGGCGGCAGCTTAATAGCGCGTGGTCAGGCGGTGGCCGGGGCGGTAGGACAGCCGCACATAGGTCACCGCCTGCTCCTCCCACCACGTCGACCGCTCGACCGTAAAGACCGGATCGCCCAAGCCGCAGGCGAGGTATTCGCTCAGCCGCTGATCGGCCAGACCGGCGGAGAGGCTGATCTCCACATCCGAAAAGGGAATGGCCGAGATCAGCCATTCGTTCGGCCCGACATCGGTGAAACTCTCCTCCCGCGCCTGCGGCAGGGTGGCGAGGTTGATCCAACGGTCCTCAAATTGATAGGGGTCGCCATCGGCGTAATGCATGCAGACCAGATGCAACGCCTCGCTCCCCGCGCCCAGTTTGAGCCGGGCGCGCAGCCAGTCGGGCGCAGGCTCGACCCGGTGGCTCACCCGCGAATACCGGTAGTCGGCGCCCTTCTCTTCGATCTCGGCCCGGACCAGCGGAATGTCGAAACGGGCCTGCCGCAGGGGGGCCATGCGCACCCGCGTCCCCGCCTTGCGCCGCCTTTCGATGAACCCCTCTTCGGCCAATTCGCGCATGGCGCGGTTGACCGTCGCCCGGGCGCAGCCATAGGTCTCGGCCAGATCGACCTCATTGGGCACAAGGCTGCCCAACGGCCACTCGCCCTTGGTGATCTTTGACAGAATGTCGGTTTTCACATCCCGGTAGGTGACTTTCATAGGGCGGCCTGCTGCGATCATGACTGTTTTACCAAGCATTACACTAGATCAATCCCCAGCCCAAGCGCCCCCCGCGCGCCCCACCCGGAGGGATACCGCCTGAGCCAGGCGCGGGTCTTGCCTCTGCCCGCGTTTGCTGGAAAATTACGCGCCACCTGCCCCCTCAGCCAGAAAGGCCGCCCATGCGCGTTCAGCCCCCGAAAATCCGCACTGCCGCTTTGTTCTTGGGCCTTGGCCTGCTCGCCGCCTGCGGTGGCAAACAGACCGAAGTCGTCGCGGTTCCGGCGGATGAGGTGGAGTGTATGGCCCGCGCGATGTATTTCGAATCCAACCGTTCCAGCCGCGACGGAATGGTGGCCGTGGGGACGGTGGTGCTGAACCGCGTCCACTCCGACGCCTTCCCTGACACGGTCTGCGGCGTGGTCGGTCAGCCCAATCAATTCGCCCCCGGCGTGATGACGAAACCGATGACCGACCGCGGCGCCCCGCTGGCCCGCGCCACGGCACTTGCCGTGCTTCAGGGGGAGCGGCATCCGAAAGTCACCCGCGCAAAATTCTTCCACGCGGCGTGGTACAATGCGAACTACAACAACATGCATTATGTGGTGACGGCGGGGGGCAATGCCTTTTACGAAAAGCGCCGCGCCCATCTTGTGACCGCGCCCAACCCGCTGCCGCCGCTCGAAGGGATCACCCCGCACTAAGGGTCACAAAACCCCGCGGGCGATCAGAATCAGCACGAGGTAACGCCCGCCCTTGGCAAGGGTGACGATCAGCAAGAACCGCCAAAGCGGTTCGCGCAACATGCCCGCGGCCAAGGTCATCGGATCGCCGATGATCGGCACCCAACTGGCCAGCAGGCTCCAATAGCCCCAACGCCGATACCAGCCAGAGGCGCGGGCCATCTGCTTGGCCGAGAAGGGAAACCAGCGGTGATCGGCGAAATGGCTGAGGTAGCGGCCCAGCCACCAGTTCAGCAGCGATCCCAGCACATTCCCCAGCGTCGCCACCAGCCACAACAGCGCCGTGGCATGAGCGCCCGACCACATCAGCCCCAAAAGCACCGCTTCGGATTGCGCGGGGATCAGGGTGGCCGCCAGCAGCGCCGCGAAGAACAGGCTCAGCAGGGCCAGCATGTCAGCGGCAAAAGTGGGCAAAGACGGCAGGGCATGGCGCGTCAGTAAAGACGCCGCGCCCACAGGGCAAGCCGCGCTTTGGGAAAGCGCGCAGGCTTATTTGGTCAGGATCAACTTGCCCGCCCGCGTGATGCGCAGCGTATAGGTCTGGCCGTCCAAGACGATATTCGCGGTCGAGCCATTGGGCACCAAGGCACGGGCATCATGCACGGCCTCTTGGACCGGTGGGGCGGCGGGCGATGGATCGGGCAGTTTTTGCATCAGGCTCATGCCATCTCTCCCATTTGGCGGGCGCGTTGCAGATCGATGAGATGCTCCAGCCCAAAACCGTCGCAGGCTGCGGCATCGTTGCTGCCAAGCGCGATGTCGCGCCAGCTGTTGTTGGATGGGGTCTGTAGCCGGGCATGGGCCATTGGCTCGGGCGTGGTCACGGGTGTCCTCACGGGGCGGGCTCCTTTCCATTGACATCCGGGCTTCCGACGCGCGGTGGCTTGGACGGTTTCGGCGTAAAGTCGTTCATACCCCGGCGAAACGCCCGGGTTCCTTTAACGGCTACTTAATCTGATTATTTTAGTCAAGTATAGAAACCCCGGCCCTTCCGCGTTATTCCGCGTCGATCTTCTGAATGGCGCTAAAGCCTTCGAACTGCGGTGAACCCTCATGCAGCTTGCGGGTCTGTCCCGCCCGCGCATGGGCGGCGCGAAAGGCATCGCTGGTCGTCCAATCCCGAAAATGCGCCTCGCTCTCCCAAACGGTGTGAGAGGCATAGAGGATCGCCCCCTCCGTCTCCGGCCCTTTGAGCATGTGGAAGGACACGAACCCCTCGCTCTCCTTCAGGTGGCTTTCACGGTTCAGCCAAAGCGCTTCGAAAGCGGCGGCATTCTCGGGCAAGACGGTGAAACGGTTCATGGCAAGATACATGGGCCTGTCCTTTAGTTCTCGATCAGGGCGTTGCAGGGGGCGTCGCGCTCGGCGGGCGGGATGAGACGGGTCTCATCGAAAGGCACCGCGGTCTCGGCCTCCACAAAGCCGATGGCATGGGTCGTGACTTCGGGCGCGGCTTGGGCGATGAGGGCGGGAATGCCCCAATCGGTGCGGGCGTGGCCATTGCCGGTGATCACCGCCACCGGCGGGCCGTAGGCTTTGAGCGCGTCGAGCCCGGCGCGGGCGAAGGTGGCGTCGCGGTAGCGCTGCACGGCGACCATCCCGCCCATCATCTCGCGCGGCATGGCCTCGCAATGGGCGGCGAATTGCAATTCCACACGCACAGCCTGCTGATCCTCCGGCAAGGGCTGGTCAAGGCCGAAGCGCGCCGCCTCAGGCCCGAAGAGCGCGGCTGCCCCCTCGCTGTACACGCGCTGCACAGCCTCACGCGGGGCCGCGGCACCGATAATGCGGGCATATCCCAAAGCGTCAAAGATCGGCGCATAGATATCGTAATGCCGCCACCCGCTCGCCGCCCAAGCCTGCGCGATGAGGCTGCGGTCCGCGTCGGCCTTTGCCGCCTCTTCGGCGGTGAGCATTTCAAAGACCACAGCCGTAGGACGCAGCGCCTTCAATGCGGCGGCCTGTTCGAGATGGGCATGGGGATTGTCATGCACCTCGCCCAAGATCACGATCTCGGCGGGGGTGTCAGCCTTCGCGGGCAGCGCCAGCCAGAGCAGCATCGCGGCGCAAAGGCGCTTCGCGCTCACGATTTGCGCTCATCCGTGTCGGTTTTGATTTCGGGGTCGTTGTAATCGTTGGGGTCAAAGTCTTCGGGGTCGAACGGGTCTTCGTCTTCGGCGATGCCGCTGACATGGGTGGTGCCGCTTTCCTCGTCAAAGACCAACCCGTAGTTCGCCTTGCCCTCGCTTTTGTAGCGCCGAAACTCGTGGATGCCTGCGTAGACGAAAACCAGCGTGATCGGCAGCAGAATCAGAAATGCGATAACTTGGGCGTCCATGAACGCGCTCCTTTGAATGCTTGTCGGGGGCCTGTCTCACCATAGGGGGCGCGGGTGGAGGACACTGCGCGCGCGGTGATCCGGCCAAAGATCTTAACGGTCGCTGCGCCAATTGCGCGGCCTGACCAGATGCGGCCCTATCTGAACCGCCTTGTGAGAGAAAGCATTAATCCGCGCAGTTTGTTCCGCAAGCTCTATTTCGCAGGCCCTTGTTTTATTGCGTTCCACCGGCTCTTTGCCCCCCGCACACCTCCTCTTTTGCCCCCTGCGCAGCGGCGGCGGCATCGCACAAGCGCCCATAAAACAAGCACAAACGCGCAGGCTTAGGCAGCCGTTCCGCAAAAAGGGACGCGTTACAAAAGCTTCGTCAAACTTAAACATTCGTGACATTCACCGCTGCGATAGCTCGCCCCGCAAACCCCGGGGGACTTATGCTCGTCATTTCTGAACTGACCAAAACATTCGGCGCGAACACAGCGGTGGCCCGCGCCAATCTGCAGGTCGACAAACCGCAGATGATCGGAATCATCGGCCGCTCGGGCGCGGGGAAATCCACGCTGCTGCGGATGTTGAACCGGCTGACCGATGCCTCCTCGGGGCAGATCCTGTTTCAAGGGCGTGATGTGACCGCCCTGCGCGGCGCGGCCCGGCGCGGCTGGCAGGCGGAATGCGCGATGATCTTTCAGCAGTTCAACCTCGTCCCGCGGATGGATGTGGTATCGAACGTCCTGCACGGCACGCTCAACCGCCGCTCGACGCTCAGCAGCATCTTCAACCTCTACCCCGATGCCGACATCACCCGCGCCATCGAAATCCTCGACCGGCTGGGCATCGCACAGCACGCGCCCAAACGGGCCGAGGCGCTTTCCGGCGGGCAGCAACAGCGCGTCGCCATCGCCCGCGCCCTGATGCAGGACCCGCAGATCATTCTGGCGGATGAACCCATCGCCAGCCTCGACCCGATGAACGCGCAGGTGGTGATGCAATCGCTGCGCCGCATTCACGAGGAAGACGGCCGCATGGTCATCGCCAACCTTCACACGCTGGATACCGCGCGCCGCTACTGCGACCGCGTGGTGGGGATGCGCGACGGCAAGATCGTCTTTGACGGCACGCCCGAGCAGCTGACCACCGGCATGGCCCGCGAAATCTACGGTGCGGACAGCAGCTTTTCCGAAGCCGCCACCTCAACCGAGATCGAAACGCTGGACAAAGTGCCAGCCTGACACGACCCGCCCCAAAGGGCATTTTTTGCAAACGGAGACGACACAATGAAAAAGCTCATCGCCGCCGCCTTGGCAACCACGGCCCTCACCGGCACCGCCATGGCCCAAAGTGCCGAGATCGACGAATTCCGCATCGGCATCCTCGGCGGGGAAAACGCGCAGGACCGGATGAACTCCTACGAATGTCTGCGCGGCTACACCGAAGAGCGCCTTGGCGTTCCGGCCAAACTCTTTGCCCCGGCCGACTATAACGGCGTGATCCAAGGCCTGCTGGGCGGCACGCTCGACATGGCATGGCTGGGCGCCTCGGCCTATGCCGCCGTGCATCTGCAAGACCCCGAAGCGGTCGAGCCGGTGCTGGTCAAGATCAACCTCGATGGCTCCTACGGCTATCACTCCATCGGTTTCGCGCGCAAAGATGCGGGCATCAACAGCCTCGAAGACATGCAGGGCAAGGTCTTTGGCTTTGGCGATCCGAACTCCACCTCGGGCTACCTGATCCCCTCCATCGAAATCCCCCAGACGACCGGTGCCACCATGGAATCCGGCGACTACTTCGGCGAAGTGAAATTCACCGGCGGCCATGAGCAGACCATCGTCGCGGTCAACAACGGTGACGTCGACGGCGGCGTGACATGGGCCGACGGTCAGGGCAACTGGGAAGACGGCTACAACTCCGGCGCGCTGCGTAAAGCCGTGGACGCGGGCCTCGTCGACATGAACGATCTGGTGGAAATCTGGCGCTCCAAGCCGATCCCCGAAGGCCCGGTCGTGCTGCGCAAGGCCCTGCCTGAAGAGGTCAAGGCGACGATGACCCAACTGGTGGATGAGTTGCACGAGAAAGACGCCGATTGCGCCTACGGCGTGGCCGCGGGCGAGAGCCTTGGTTTCGATCCGATCGCGCATGACGCCTATGTCTCCATCGTCGAAGCGCGCAAGGCGAAATCCAACTGATCGCAGCGATTACAAGACATCTGGCAGGTCCCGACAACGATTGTCGGGGCCTGTCGTCATAGGGGGACGACAGATGCACCAGACCACCACCGCACCGCAGATCACGGCGGATTACCTTGCCCACACCCGACAAAAGCGGGTGATGAACATGATCCTGCTGGTCGTTTTCCTGACCCTGCTGATCGGCGGTTTCGGCACCGCCAATGCCCGCAACGCGGGCGGGTTCTGGAACGGGCTGCCCAATATCTTTGACTTCCCCGCCGATGTGCTGGGCGAAGCTTGGGAGCGCATCCATCTGCTGCCCGGCTATTTCGTGAAATACCTCCCCTCTCTGATCGAGACGGTGAACATCGCCGGGGCCGCCACGCTGATCGGCGCGCTGCTGGCCTTCTTTGCTGCCCTTCTGGCCACCCGCGGCCTTGCCCCGGCCCCGTGGCTCGTGGCCCCGCTGCGCCGCCTGCTCGACGTGCTGCGCGCGGTGCCTGAAATTGTCGTCGCGCTGGTGCTGATCTTCCTTCTGGGCGGCGGCCCGGTGCCCGCGATGATCGCCATCGCGCTGCATACCGTGGGCGCGCTCGGCAAGCTTTTTTCCGAGGTGAATGAGAACGCCTCTCTTAAACCTGTCGACGGCCTTGCCTCCGTCGGGGCGGGCTGGCTGCAACGCATGGTGCTGGGCGTCGTGCCGCAGGTCGCGCCCAACTACCTCTCCTATGCGCTGCTGCGGTTCGAGATCAACATCCGCGCCTCGGCCATCCTCGGCTTCGTCGGCGCAGGCGGCATCGGCTATGACCTGCGCAACACGATGTCTTGGGGCCAAGGCAAATTCGACGAGGCGGCGGCGATCTTTCTGCTGCTCTTCGGCACCATCATCATCGTCGACCAAGTCTCAAGCCATTTCCGCAACCGGCTGACCCATGGCCGCGCCTATAAGGACAAGGGAGCCATCCTATGACCGACCTTACCGCTTCCACCCTCCCCGCCCAGCAGGTCGCCAGCCGCAGCTTCCGGCGCAAACGCATGGCGAGCCTTGCCGCTCCGGTGCTGATCCTTGCCTATCTCACTTACGTCTTTTTTGCCTTCGACGTGGCAGGGCTGGGTGACCGCATCAACGTGTCGAACATGAAGACGCTGGTGGCCGACAGCTATAGCTACAAAACCCATGTCGCCCGCGACAACCGCAACGGCGAGATGGAGATCGCCATCGAAGGGGAGCGCAAGGGCCGCTATGCACCCGGCACCGCCCCCGATTGGGTCACCTTGGGCGAGACTTCTATCGTCGAGCTGGGCAACGGCCATACCGTCGAACTGGGGCCAGAGGTGCGCTATGACGTGCCGGGCTACGGGCTGATCACCGCCACGCCGGGGCGCAGCGGCGTCAACGCCACCCTGCCCGATGGCCCCTTGCCCGCGTGGATCAACGCCTCGAAAAACCGTCTTGCCGTGACCACGGAGGCAGGCCGCCTCACGATCACCCGCAACCGCGCCGAGGTGTTCCGCTATTTCAACGGGTGGGAGCTGTTCTTCTTCACGCTCGACAGCCCCTACTACGGCATGTCCCCGCTTGAGCTGTTGCGCAGCGGTGAATACGGCGCGATCTGGCAGGACTTTTGGACCAACAAGATGTGGCGTCACGGCGATGTGGCTTGGGCGCTGGTCGAGACCGTTCTCATGGCCTTCCTCGGCACTTTTGGCGCGGCGATGATCGCCCTGCCGCTGGGTTTTTTGGCGGCCAAGAATTTCTCTCCGCTTGGCGCGCTGCGCTTTGCCGCGCGGCGGCTCTTTGACTTCCTGCGCGGGGTCGACGGGCTGATCTGGACCATCGTGCTGTCTCGTGCCTTTGGCCCCGGCCCGCTGACCGGCTCGCTCGCAATCCTGCTGACAGACACCGGCACCTTCGGCAAAATCTTCTCCGAGGCGCTTGAGAATGTGGATGACAAACAGATCGAAGGCATCGCCTCCACCGGGGCCGCCCCCGTGCAACGCTACCGCTTTGGCGTCATCCCGCAGATCACCCCGGTTCTGCTGAGCCAAGTCCTCTACTATCTGGAGTCCAACACCCGCTCTGCCACCATCATCGGCGCGATCACCGGGGGCGGCATCGGCCTTTTGCTGACCCAAGCGATCATCACCCAGAAAGACTGGGAAGAGGTGAGCTATTACATCGTGCTGATCATTCTGATGGTCGTGGCGATGGACAGCTTCTCGGGGTGGCTGCGCCGCAAACTGATCGCGGGCAATGAGGCGGGCCACTGATGGCGCGTCTCAAAGCGGATGCGCCCTTCCTTCACCCGGACTGCGAAGTGACTGACACGCAGTTCGGGCGCTATGTCGAGATCGGGCGCGCCACGCGCCTCGCCCATTCCGAAATCGGGGATTACTCCTATTGCGACCGCTGGTGCGACATCGCAAACTCGCAAGTCGGCAAGTTCAGCAATATCGCCGCCAGCGTGCGCATCGGGGCCACCGATCACCCGATGGAAAAGGCCAGCCTGCACCACTTCCACTACCGCGCCGGAGACTACTTCGACGGGGCCGAGGATGACGCTGACTGGTTCGCCCTCCGTCGCAGTCGCCGCACGGTGATTGGCCATGACACATGGCTGGGCCACGACGCGCAGGTCCGGCCCGAGGTGACCATCGGCCATGGCGCGGTGGTGGCAGGCGGGGCCATCGTCACCCGCGATGTCGCCCCCTATATGATCGTCGCCGGCATCCCCGCCAAACCGCTGCGCCGCCGCTTTTCCGAAAGCATCGCCGCGCGGATGGAGGAATTGGCGTGGTGGGATTGGCCCCATGATCGCTTGCACGCGTCATTGAAGGATTTCCAAACCCTGCCCGCCGAAGCGTTTCTTGAGAAATACGGCTAGTCGCCGGGGTTGAGCGTCAGCGTCACCCGGTCACCCGCGAACCAAGTCACCCCATACTCCACCGGCATGCCCTCGGGGTCCACGTTGATCCCCGCCGAGCGCAGGATCGGCGCGCCTTCGGACAGCCGCAGATGCAGCGCCTGCGTGGCGGTGGCAAGCTTCGCCGTCAGCCGGGTCGAGGCGCGGGTGTAATCCGCCACCCCGCCCTGCGCCAAAGCCGTGGTGACCGAGCGGCTGGCCTCAAGCGCCGCCAACAGGTCAGGAAACCGCGCGGCGGGAAAGATGCTGCGGAAGATCGCGATGGGCTGCTCATCGGCCAGTGACAGCCCCTCATAGACATGCACCTGCGCCTCGCCTTCCAGCCCCAACTGCGCGGTCTCATGGGCCGAGGCGGCGCGTGTCTCCAAGGTCAAAACCTCCTTGGCTGGCACCCGCCCCGCCGCCGCGAGGTTCTGGTGAAAGCGCACCCGTTTGCCGATGGGATAATCCGTGGGCCGCTGCGCCACGAAGACCCCCGCCCCCCGGCGGCTATAGGTCAGCCCGCTCTCGTTCATGTCGCTGATCGCGCGGCGCACCGTGTGGCGATTGACCCCAAAGCGCGCCGCCAACTGCGCCTCGGTCGGGAGCCGGTCACCGGGGGCGTATTTCCCCGCGGCGATGTCATGGGTCAGGGCGGCGGTGATGGTTTTCCAGATCGCAGTACGGGCCATGTCGCAGAAGTTTCACATATCCAAGCTTGCGCCAGCGGAAGGCCAGCGGCTAATACTTGTCTAGTTGTATAGTAGATTAGACAAATGCACAAGGTGTCTAGATGACGGTTGAAACCAAGGAAAAGACCCGCGACAGGCAGGCGTGGATGGGCCTGCTTGCACGGGCCGAGGCCCGCGATCTCGCCCGGCTTTGGGAGGGCTTCGGCCCCCTGCCCGCCCATGAGGTGCTTCGCGCGCCTGAGATCGGCGGCGTCATGCTGCGGGGCCGGATGGGCGCTGTGGGCGATACCTTCAACATGGGTGAGATGTCGGTCACGCGCTGTTCGGTCCGGCTGACGGATGGGCCAGACGGCCACGCCTATGTGCAGGGCCGCAGCCGCGACAAGGCGCTGCAAGCAGCCCTTACCGACGCGCTGATGCAAGGCGATGCGGCGGATGAGGTCCGCGCCAAACTGCTCGACCCGCTGGCCGAGATCGAAAGCCAGCGCCGCGCCAGCCGTGCCGCCAAGGCCGCCGCCACCAAGGTCGACTTTTTCACCATGGTCAGAGGAGAAGACTGATGCAGACCCTATCGCTGACAGGTGGGTTTCGCGACGCGCCCAAAGACGCCGCTTTTGCCTTTCGCGCGGTGATGAACGCCATGGCCAAACCGGGGGAGATCAACAGCGTGACCGGGGCCGAACCGCCTGCGGGTCTCTCCACCGCCGCCGGGGTTGTCCTGCTGACGCTTTGCGACCCCGAAACGCCGCTCTACCTCGCCCCCGGTTTCGACCGGCCCGAGTTGCGCGACTGGATCACCTTCCACACCGGCGCGCCCTTCGCCCCCGCAACTGCGGCGCAATTCGCCTTGGGCGCATGGGACGACCTGCCGCGCGGCGACTTCCCCCTCGGGACCGCCGCCTACCCCGACCGCTCTGCCACGCTGATCGTCGAGGTGGATGATCTGCGCGGCGATGGCGCGACCCTCTCCGGCCCCGGCATCAAAGACAGCGCGGCACTGTCGCTGCCCGAGCGCGCCGCTTTTCAGCAGAACGCGGCGCTCTTCCCGCGTGGGCTGGATTTCATTTTCACCTGCGGCGACCGTTTGGCGGCGCTGCCCCGAAGCACAAAGGTGTCCTGATGTATGTAGCGGTAAAAGGCGGCGAGCGGGCGATCGACAACGCCCACGCATGGCTCGCCGAAGAGCGGCGCGGTGACGCAAAGGTGCCGGAACTCAGCGTCGCGCAAATTCGCGAGCAGATGACGCTGGCGGTGAACCGGGTGATGGCCGAAGGCTCGCTCTATGATCCCGACCTCGCCGCGCTGGCGATCAAACAGGCGCGCGGCGACCTGATCGAAGCGGTCTTCCTGATCCGCGCCTATCGCACCACCCTGCCGCGGTTCGGTGCCTCGCGCCCGATGGACACCGGCACCATGGCCTGCGACCGCCGCGTCTCGGCCACCTTCAAGGATGCGCCGGGCGGGCAGGTCTTGGGGCCGACCTTCGACTACACGCACCGGCTGCTGGATTTCAAACTCGCCGCCGATGGTGAGGTGCCCCCGGCCCCCGAAGCGCCCGAGGCCGAACCGCCCGCGGAGACGCCGCACATCATGGAATTCCTCGACCGCGAAGGGCTGATGCAGCGCGACACGGACAGCAAGACCCCGCCGCGCGACCTGACGCGCGAGCCTTTGGAACTCCCCGCCACCCGCGACCTGCGCCTGCAAGCGCTGACCCGCGGCGACGAGGGCTTCGTGCTCGGCATGGCCTACTCCACGCAACGCGGCTATGCGCGCAACCACGCTTTCGTCGCGGAACTGCGCATCGGCAAAGTCGCTGTCGAAATGGATATTCCCGAACTGGGTTTCGCCATCGAGATCGGCGAGGTCGAGCTGACCGAATGCGAGACGGTGAACCAATTTGCAGGCTCCAAGACCGAGCCGCCGCAGTTCACCCGCGGCTATGGGCTGGTCTTTGGCATGTCCGAGCGCAAGGCGATCTCCATGGCGCTGGTGGACCGGGCATTGCGTTGGGAGGAGTTGGGCGAAGACAACCTCGGCGCGCCGGCGCAGGACGCGGAATTCGTGCTCTATCACGCCGACAACATCCAAGCGACAGGGTTCTTGGAGCATATCAAACTGCCCCATTACGTCGATTTCCAATCCGAACTCGAACTGATCCGCAAACTGCGCCGCGAGGCGACAGCCGCGGCGCAAGACGCACCACGGGAGGCCGCGGAATGAACCCTGCCATGACACAGAGTGACCAAGACAGGCATGAGGACCGGGGCATGAACGACTACAATTTTGCCTATCTGGACGAGCAGACCAAGCGGATGATCCGCCGCGCGATCCTTAAAGGGCTGGCGATCCCGGGCTATCAGGTGCCCTTTGCCAGCCGCGAAATGCCGATGCCTTACGGCTGGGGCACCGGCGGGGTGCAGGTGTCTGCCGCCGTGCTGACGCCTGAGGATACGTTCAAAGTCATCGACCAAGGGGCCGACGACACGACCAACGCCGTCTCGATCCGCCGCTTTTTCCAAAAGACCGCTGGCGTCGCGGTGACCGAAGCCACGACCGAGGCCAGCGTCATCCAAACCCGGCACCGCATCCCCGAAGCCGCGCTGCGCGAGGATCAGGTGCTGGTCTATCAGGTGCCAATCCCCGAACCGCTGCGCTTTCTTGAGCCTTCGGAAGTCGAGACCCGCAAAATGCACGAGCTGGAGGAATACGGGCTGATGCATGTGAAACTTTACGAAGACATCGCCCAGCACGGCGCGATTGCCACGGCCTATGCCTATCCGGTCAAGGTCGAGGGGCGCTATGTGATGGACCCTTCGCCAATCCCGAAATTCGACAATCCGAAACTGGAAATGGCCGCGATCCAACTCTTCGGCGCGGGGCGCGAGCAGCGGATCTATGCGCTGCCGCCCTATACGCAGGTCGTCTCGCTGGATTTCGAGGACCACCCCTTTGAGGCGAGCAAGGCCGACCATCCCTGCGGCCTCTGCGGGGCCGAGGACAGCTATCTTGATGAGTTGATCGTCGATGACGCAGGCGGGCGTCTGTTCATGTGTTCCGACACGGATTATTGCGCGGCCCGTCAGGCCGCCGGGCATCGCGGAGCGGATGCGGCACCTGTGGTGGAGGGCATGGCATGACCCCCTTACTGCAAGTCGAAAACATCGCGAAATTCTATGGCGCGCGGATTGGCTGCACGGATGTGAGCTTTGATCTCTACCCCGGTGAGGTGATGGGCATCGTCGGCGAAAGCGGCTCGGGCAAGTCGACGCTGCTGAACACGCTGGCGGGGCATCTGACGCCGGATCGCGGGGCGGTGCGTTTCGACACCCATGCCGATGGGCTACGCGACACGGTGACGATGAGCGAGCCGGAGCGCCGGATGCTGTCGCGCACCGATTGGGCCTTTGTCCACCAGCACGCCCGCGACGGGCTGCGCATGAACGTCAGCGCGGGCGGCAATGTGGGTGAGCGGCTGATGGCCGTGGGCGCGCGGCATTACGGCGACATCCGCGCCAGCGCCACCGATTGGCTGGGCCGGGTGGAGATCAACGAGGACCGGATCGACGACCGGCCCTCGGCCTTCTCTGGCGGGATGCAGCAGCGTTTGCAGATCGCCCGCAACCTCGTGACCGGGCCGCGGCTGGTCTTCATGGACGAACCCACCGGCGGGCTGGACGTAAGCGTTCAAGCGCGGCTGCTCGACCTGCTGCGCGGGCTTGTGCGCGAGATGGGGCTGAGCGCCATCATCGTGACCCATGATCTGGCAGTGGTGCGGCTCTTGGCGGGTCGGTTGATGGTGATGAAGGATGGCCGTGTGGTGGAAACCGGCCTGACCGATCAGGTGCTCGACGACCCGCAGCACGGCTATACGCAGCTTTTGGTCTCTAGCGTGCTACAGGTGTGAACATGCAAAGAAAACCATTCAATTTCAGAATTATACCGAGCAAGGCTAAACCATGATACGCGTGGAAAATGTAAGCAAATCTTTCACTCTGCATAATCAGGGCGCTGCGGTGATCCCGGTGATGCGCGACGGTGAGTTGACCGTGGCGCAAGGCGAATGCGTGGCGCTGACCGGGGCGTCGGGCGCCGGGAAATCGACGCTGATGCGGATGATCTATGGCAACTACCTGACCGCCTCGGGCCGGATCATGGTGGGCGATCTGGATGTCGCCCAAGCCGCCCCGCGCGAGATACTGGAGCTGCGCCGTCATGTGCTAGGCTATGTCAGCCAGTTCCTACGCGTCGTGCCACGGGTGGCAACGCTGGATGTCGTGGCCGAGCCGCTGCGCGCGGTGGGCAGCAGCGAGGGCGAGGCACGGGCGCGGGCCGGAGAATTGCTCGCACAACTCAACATCCCCGAACGACTTTGGCAGCTCAGCCCCACGACCTTTTCCGGCGGGGAGCAGCAGCGGGTGAACATCGCGCGCGGCTTTGCGCATCCCTACCCCGTCCTGCTGCTGGACGAGCCGACGGCGAGCCTTGACGCCACCAACCGCGCCACGGTGCTGGCGCTGATCGAAGAGGCCAAGGCCCGCGGCACGGCGATTTTGGGCATCTTCCATGACGAAGCCGCCCGCGACCAAATCTGCGACCGCGAAGTGGACGTGACCCGCTTCACCCCCGGGCTGGCCGCATGAGCGGGCGTTTCATCGCGGTGGTGGGGCCATCGGGCGTGGGCAAGGACAGCGTGATGGCAGCGCTGGCGGAAGCGCGGCCCGACCTCTTCCTCGCCCGCCGCGCCATCACCCGGCCCAGCGAAGCGGGCGGCGAAGACTTCGACGGGATCGACGAGAACACGTTCCTGCGGCTGGAGGCGGAAGGCGCCTTTGCCCTCAGCTGGGCCGCGCATGGGCTGCGCTATGGCATTCCCATCGCGGCCGATATGGCGCTGGCCGAGGGGCGCGACGTGCTGGCCAACCTCTCGCGCGCGGTGTTGACCGAAGCGAAGCTCAGGTTTGACCGGTTCGAGGTGCTGTCGCTCACCGCCGCGCCCGAAGTGCTGGCCGCGCGGCTGCGGGGCCGTGGGCGCGAGAGTGAAGCGGAAATCACCGCCCGGCTGGCCCGCGCCGAACGGGCCTTGCCCGACCATATCGCCGCCATCGAGATCGACAACTCCGGCCCGCTGAAGCAGACCGTGGCACAGGCGCTGGCGGCGCTTTATCCCGAAAGGGCCGCGCGGTGAACCTCATGGAACATACCGTCTTCGGCCTGCCCCACCACCGTCAGGCTGTTCAGCACGAAGGGCCGTGGCAGATGCGGCGTGATATAGGGGGCGAGCGCTGCGGTGACCTGCGGCAGATCGCCCTTGGGCAGTTTGCCGGTCAGGGTGATGTGAAAGCGGAACGCCTCCATCACATAAGGGTAGCCCCATTGGCTGAGGTTGGCCTCTTGCACCGGGGTCAGATTGGCCTGACGCCTGCGGGCCAGTTCGGCCTCGGTCGGCGGCGCGCGGAAAGTATCGAGGCCGCGCACCACCTCGGCGGCCATGGCGTTGAGCGCGGCGGTGTCCCCCGCGGGCGTCAGCGCCAGAAACCGGCCCAGCGGGGTGAGCGCCAGCCCATCCAGCGTGACGGGCGCAAGCCGCTTGCAAAGCGTCTTGAACTCGGTCAGCACCCCGTCAGCCGATGCGCCTTCGGCCAGCACGAACGGCGGTTTGATCGTCGCATGCAGCCCGTATTTGCGCGGCGTTTCGGTCAGGGCGGCCACGTCCAGCCCCGCGACCTCAGGATGCGCCACGGCACGCCCGCGCGCCAGATCCCACCCCAGCCAAGCGGCCCCAGCCTCGGCCAATGCGCCCTTGGGCGTGTAATAGATCGCGTAGCGGTCGAACTTCATTCATCTTCTCCCTGCATCCATAGATGCGCAACAAGCGTGACCTTCACATGACAAAAGAAACCATTCTCGCCAATGCCAAAATCATTCTGCCCGATGCGGTGATCCCCGGCAGCGTGGTGCTGCGCGACGGGGTGATTGCGGATATCGCCGAAGGCTCCGCCGTGCCACAGGGGGCGGTCGATTGCGAGGGGCGCTACCTCGCCCCCGGTTTGGTGGAACTGCACACCGACAACCTTGAGCGCCATATGAAGCCGCGGCCCAAGGTCGACTGGCCACACCGTGCCGCAATCATTGCCCATGACCGCGAGTTGGCGAGCACCGGCATCACCACCGTGTTTGACGCGATCCGGGTGGGGTCGATCCTGTCGGACGCAGGGCGCAAACGTTACGGAAAATACGCCCGCGACATGGCCGATGAGATCCTGATGATGCGCGACAGCGGCGCGCTGGCGATCAGCCACCATATCCACCTGCGCGCCGAGATCTGTTCGGAAACGCTGGAGGAGGAACTGGCCGAGTTTGGCCCCGACGACAAGGTCGGCATCGTCAGCCTAATGGATCACACCCCCGGCCAGCGGCAATTCCGCGACGTGCAAAAATTCGAGGACTACGTCTGCGGCAAGAACGGCCTGCCGCGGGAGGATTTTGGCGATTACGTTACCTTCCTACATGGATTGCAGGACCGGCTTGGCGCGAAACATGAAGCGGCAGCGGTGGCGGCGGCGGCGCGCTATGGCGCAGCGCTGGCCAGCCATGACGACACCACCGCCGAACAGGTCGCGACCAGCTATGCCCATGGCGTGCGGCTGGCCGAATTCCCCACCACCCGCGAGGCGGCAGAGGCTTGCCATGCCCAAGACATCGCCACGATCATGGGCGCGCCGAACCTCGTGCGCGGCGGCTCGCATTCAGGCAATGTCGCGGCCAAGGAACTGGCGGAACTGGATCTGCTCGATATCCTGTCGTCCGACTATGTGCCCGCAGCCCTTTTGCTGGGCGCGGTGCAACTGGGCAACCTATGGGGCGACATGGCACGCGGGCTCGCCACCGTGACCCGCACGCCCGCGCATAATGCAGGGCTGACCGACCGGGGCGAGATCGCTCTGGGCGCGCGGGCCGATCTGATCCTCTTTGACATCATGAAAGACGCGCCGATCCTGGCTTCGGTCTATGCCATGGGCAACCGCGTGGCGTGACGGCGCCCTGCCCCCTGCGCATTCGCCGGTCCCGGCGGGTGCGCCTCCCTTTGATCTGCGCAAAAACCCGCCCCTTGTACGAATGTGGCTTTTTGCCCTCGTCTTGTCCCTCCATAAGGCTAGGTTAAACAAATCTGCATTTTGCAGTAACAATTTAGCCGGTCATCATGGCCGACAAGTTTGAGGAAAGTGGTGCGAGAAGCATTCAGATTGGCGAGTGATCGCCTTGGCCAGATCGTCGAAGATGCGGCCAGCGAAGTTTACCTGTTTTCAGTCGAAGATTTCACCTTCACCCTCGCCAATCGCGGCGCGCGGGAGAACCTTGGCTATTCGATGGATGAGCTGCGCGGCATGGCGGCTTGGGACATCAAGCCCGAACTCTCGCGCGAGGCGTTTCTGGAACTCGTCCAACCGCTGCTGAGCGGTGAGAAGACGACGCTGGAATATGAGACGATCCACCAACGCAAGGACGGGTCGCGCTATAACGTGCTGACCCATCTGCAATTGATCATGACTGAGAATGACACGGTCCTCTACGCGGCCATTCAGGACATCACGAAACAGAAAGAGGCCAACGCGGCGCTGACCAAGGTCTCGGCCCGGCTGGACGCGATCCTGAGCAACACGACGATGGCCATCTTCATGATGGACGACAAACAGCAATGCGTTTTCATGAACCGCGCCGCAGAAGAGCTGACCGGCTATCGGTTCGAGGAAACCGCCGGCCGACCGCTGCATGATGTGATCCACCACACCCATCCCGACGGGCGGCATTTCCCCATCGAAGACTGCGCCATCGACCGCGCCTTTCCCGAGAACCACCAGACCCAAGGGGAAGAGACCTTTGTCCATAAGGACGGCAGCTTCTACCCCGTGGGTTTCACCGCCTCCCCGATGAAGGACGAAACCGGCAAAACCGTGGGCACGGTGATCGAGGTGCGCGACCTGCGCGAAGAACTGCGCGCCCGCAATGCCGAGATCGAGTTCAACAACGCGCTGAAAACCAAGATCGAAGAGGCCATGGCCGAGCGGGACCGGCTTGAGGCGCAATTGGTGCAGGCGCAAAAGATGGAAGCCGTGGGACAGTTGACCGGCGGCATCGCGCATGACTTCAACAACCTGCTGCAAGTGGTGGGCAGCAACCTGCAACTTCTGTCGAAAGAATTGCCCGAGGGCGACGCCAAGCGGCGGTTCGTCGACAATGCCATGGCGGGCGTGTCGCGCGGGGCCAAGCTCACCGCGCAGTTGCTGGCCTTTGGGCGGCAGCAGCCCTTGGAGCCGAAACCGCAGAACCTTGGCCGATTGGTGCGGGGCATGGACGACATGCTGCGCCGCACGCTTGGCGAGGGGATCGAGGTCGAGACGGTGATCTCGGGGGGCCTGTGGAACTGTCTTGTCGATCCGGCGCAGTTGGAAAACGTGATCCTAAACCTCGCCATCAACGCGCGCGATGCAATGGCCCATCACGGCAAGCTGACGATCGAAGTGGGCAATGCCGCGCTGGATGATGCCTATACGCAGAACCATCCGAACGTGGCGCCGGGCCAATATGTCATGCTGGCGATTACCGATACCGGCGCGGGCATCCCGCCCAAGATCATGGAGAAGGTCTTTGACCCCTTCTTCACCACCAAGGAGACCGGAGAGGGCACGGGGCTGGGCCTCAGCATGGTCTACGGTTTCGTCAAACAATCCGGCGGGCACATCAAGCTTTACAGCGAAGAGAAGCAAGGCACGACCGTGCGGGTCTACCTGCCACGCACACAGCGCAAGGAGGAAAGCGCCCCGCTGCCCGCCACCACCGACACGCCCACCGGCCGTGGCGAGGTGATCCTTGTGGTCGAAGACGATGCCGCCGTGCGTGAGACTGCCGTAGATCAACTGCGCGATCTTGGCTATGACGTGCTCACCGCCGAGAATGCGGACAGTGCGCTGGCGATCGTGAAAAGCGGGGTCCAGATCAACCTGCTGTTCACCGATGTGGTCATGCCCGGCAAAATCCGCAGCCCCGAGCTTGCCCGCGAGGCCAAGGCGCATCTGCCGAATGTCGGCGTGCTCTTCACCTCGGGCTACACGCAGAACGCCATCGTTCATGCCGGACGGCTCGACGAAGGGGTCGATCTGCTGAGCAAACCCTACACCCGCGAACGGCTGGCGCTGAAAATCCATGAGATCCTCTCGCGCCAGACCAGTGCCGAGACCGCCCCGCCAGTTGCGGAGGCCGCGCCGAGCACCGATGACGCGCCGAAGGTGCTGCTGGTCGAAGACGATGCGCTGATCTGCATGGCCACGGCGGATATGCTCTCTGATCTGGGCTATGTCGTGACCGAGGCCGACAGCGTCGCCGCCGCCGAACGCAGCCTTCAGGCAGAGCGGTTCGATGTCATGTTCACCGACCTTGGCCTGCCCGATGGCTCTGGCATGGAACTGGTGCGGCATGTGACGCAGCTGCGCCCCGAAATCGCCGTGATCATCGCCTCAGGCGCCGATCCGCGGGAATATGCCGAAGGCGATGCAGAGGCGGCGCGCTATGTCAGCTTGATGAAACCCTATGACGAACATTCGTTGAAACGGGCGTTGGAGCAGTGCAAGGCGGCGGCGGAATAAGGCGGCTAGGATCAGCCCGGTTTTCGATCTATGAGGAAGAAAACAAAAGAGAGGCAGATCATGCGCAGCATTACATTCGCAGCCGTTTCCACCGCTATGTTCATCGCTGGTTGCGCGGGCGTGGCCAGTGACCGCGTCATGGTGCACCGCACCGGGCCGGATGAGCTTTTGAAACTGCGGTCCGGGCCGGGCTTGGACTTCGGGATTATCATGGGGCTGCCCGACGGCACCGTCCTGAACCGCCGGGACTGCGTGACCGAGATCGGACAATTGTGGTGCCGCGTCTCACTCGCCGATGCGCCTGAGGTGCAGGGCTATGTCTCGGCGGATTATATCTCTGACATTTGATTTATGAACTCGGGTGGCCCGTTTGCAGGGCCGCCCCCAGCCGACGGGCGCATCGCTCTGACTGCGCTGCCGCCTCCCAAGTCGATTTTCGCGCGCCTTGCTCTATCTCAGCCCTTCACACCCTTTTTCGAAGTCGCTGAAATATCTCAAGAGTAAGGAAAACCATGTGCCGCTTCCTCGCCTATATCGGACCTGAACTGCCAATCGAGTCGCTGCTCCTTGCGCCTGAGAACAGCCTGCTGAACCAAAGCCTCGACCCGGAACTGCACCCAAGCCTGCAATTGGCCGGATGGGGTTTCGCCGCCTGGAGCGACCATCTGCTGCATCCCGAAGCGCCGCTGCGCTACCACCGGCCCAAGGCCGCCTTTCACGACGACAACGCCAAATCGGTGATCCCTAGCCTTCAGGCCCATACCCTGCTGTCGCATATCCGCGCGGCCTCTTATGACGCCAGCGTGGTGCAGGCCGATGAGAACTGCCACCCATTCTCCTTTGACCATACGCCGTGGATCATCGCCCAGAACGGCGCCCTGCCCCACTGGCGGCAGTTGCAGCGTGAACTCCTGCCCCATTGCAAAGACCAATACCTCACCCAGATGCGCGGCACGACGGATACGGAATTCCTCTATGTGCTGCTGCTGTCCCTGCTGGAGGGCGACAGCGACGAAGACGTGCAGCGCGGGTTTGAAAAGCTGTTGCAGGTGATCTGCAAGGCTGCCCGCGACCTCGACCTCGCCGCGCTCACCAAACTCAAGATCGCGCTGGTCAGCCGGGAGCGGATCATCGGCGTGAACTTTGGCTGCGGCCATGAGGGCGAGACGGATGTCACAGGCGATTGGCAAAAGCTGCGGGACGAGAACCTGCCCCTGTCGATGCTGCTTGAGCCGATCTACCTGCTTACTGGGGCGAATTTTCGGGACTATGCGAACACCTATGACATCGACGCCTGCCCCGAAGGGGAGGCGACCTCGGCCATCCTCGCGTCGGAGCCTCTGACCGAAAACGCGGAGGAATGGCTGAAGATCGAATTCGGCGAGATCGTGTTTCTGGAGCGGAAGGACGGGCTGATCCGCAAAACGGTCCGCAAGCTCGACGTGTAACTTTCAGCCATAGGAGCAGTCCATGACCGATCGTTTCCAAAACTTCGCCGACCTCTCCGCCGAGATGGCCGCAGGCGTCGATTACCGCATCCGAGCCGAGGACCGGGGCAGCGCGGTCGTCATTCTGGCCCCGCATGGCGGCACGATCGAACCCGAGACGGGCCTGATCGCCGAGGCCATCGCGGGGCGCGACCTGTCGCTCTATGTCTTCGAGGCGCTAAAGCTGGGGGCGCATGGGGATTTTCACATCACCTCGCACCGTTTCGATGAGCCGCAGGCGCTGGCACTTGTCGGCGGCGCCGAGGGCGCCATCGCAGTGCATGGCCGCAAAGACGATGGCACAGAAACCGTATGGCTTGGCGGGCGGGACAAGGCGATGCGCGGGGCCATCGGCTCCGCCCTGCGCGGGGCGGGCTTCGGGGCGGAGGTAAACACCACCCTGCCCGGCCTGCATGAGACGAACATTTGCAACCGCACCCGCAAGGGCGCAGGGGTGCAGCTTGAACTGCCCCGGTCGCTGAGGCGCCATTTGGCGGAGGATTCGGATTTGCTTGAGAGGTTCAGCCGGGCGGTGCGTGCCGCACTCTAGCCGAAAGCGGCAGGCCCGGCTGGCGGGCCTGCCGAGGGGGCTTAACCCTTTTTCTGGAACAGGATCACCAGCAGCGCCAAAAGCGACGAGCCCAGCATCAAGAGCAGCGACACGGCGTTCAGCAGCGGGGTCGACCCTTCTTTCAGCCGGTCGAACATGGCGATGGTCAGCGGCGCGTCGGAGCCCACAAGCATCAGCGTGGTGTTGAAGTTCTCAAAGCTCATCAAAAACGCCACCACCACGGCCCCGACCATCGCAGGCGCAAGGAAGGGCAGCGTGATCGTGCGCACCGCCGTCAGCCGGTCCGCGCCAAGGTTCAGCGCCGCCTCTTCCAAGGTCCGGTCGAATTTCTGCAACCGGGCCGAGATCACCAGCGTGGCGATGGTAGTGATAAAGCTGAACTGCCCAAGGATGACCAACAGCAGACCGGGGCGCAGCGCCTGAATGTCAATCTGCGCCAAGTCCCAAACGCCATTGGCCAGCGTCGAGGAGAAGACCAGCACCGAGATGCCCAGCACGATGCCGGGGATCACCAGTGGCAGCAGCATCAGCACATAGAGGAACCCCTTGCCGCGGAAATCATAGCGGTTGAACAGGAAGGCGTTGGTCGTGCCCACGCATACGGAAAGCACCGCCACGCAAAGCGCCACGAAGGCCGATGTGCCCACCGCGCGAAGAATGCCGCGTTCGTGGAAAACACCGATCTGCGGACGCTCCTCGCCGAAGAACCAATTCCATGTGAACCCCTCCCACGGAAGAGACGGGAACTGGCTGTCGTTGAAGGCGAAGACCGCCACCACGGTCAGCGGCAGGGCCAGATAGAGAAAGAACAGCGCCACATAGCCACCATAGACAATGCGAAAGCTGCGCGATTGCGGGATTGTCGGGATCATTGGATCACCCCATCGTTTCCTTGAGGGTCCGGCCCGTCAGCCAGAGCATTCCCCAGACGATCACCGAAGACAGCACCAAAAGCATAAAGCCAAAGGCGGCGCCCAGCTCCCAATTGGAGCGCACGATGAACTGGTTATAGATCATTTCGGTGAACCACAGACTGTCCTTGCCGCCCAGCATTGTCGGCGTCAGGTAGTTGCCCAAGCTCAGCATGAAGACCACGATACAGCCCGACACGATACCGGGCATGGCATGGGGGATAATGATCTCACGCAAGACGGAAAGCCCGCTGCCGCCCAGATCATAGCCCGCCTCGATCACGCTGTCGTCGAGGCTTTCCAGCGTGGTGACAAGCGGCACCACCATGAAAAGCATAGAGGTATAGACCAGCCCCACCATCATCGTGGCATCGGTGTAAAGCAGCTCGACCGGACGGTCGGCCAGCCCCACCCATTGCAACAGGTTCGAGACGAGACCCGTCTCGCGCAGCAGGATCATCCAGCCAAAGGTGCGCACCAGTTCGGAGACGTAAAACGGGATCAGGCAGAGCAGGAACAACACCTGCTGCAAGCGCCCCTTCGCCATTTTGGCGATGTAATAGGCCACTGGAAAGGCGATCAGCAGCGTCAGCGCGGTGGCCAGCACCGACATCACCGCCGTGCGCCAGAAGGTGCGCAAGTAAAGCGGTTCGGTCAGCGCCTTTTCATATTGCGCCAGACTGGTTTCATAGACGCCAAAGCTGATCCGCTCGCGTAGCGAAATCAGCAGCATGTCGATATGCGGGATGATGATCAAAAGTCCCAGCCACAGCACCAAGGGCGTCAGCAGCAGGTAGAATGTCAGTCGGGATTGGCTGCGCATCACGCGACCCCAAAGCAGGTCGCCTGCCCCGCGCCCCAGCCGATATGCACCACGTCGCCGCGTTTCAGGCTTGAGAACTCCCCCGATTGCGGCAGCGTGACTTCGAGCGTCTCACCCACATCATCCTGCACCAAGACGCGGGAAGCCGCGCCGTTGAACAGCAGGCTGGTGACGGTGCCCTTTAGCTGATTGTCGAACCCCGACAGCGCATCGGCACTGGCAGCCAGCCGAATGGATTCGGGCCGCACGAAAATCTCGGCCTTTGCCCCTTGGACAAGGCCCACGCCGGTGGCGCGCATGGCAAGCCCGCTGTCGGTGCGCAGTTGCAGGGCGTCGCCCTCCACCCGTTCGATCCGGCCCTTCCAGCGGTTCGATTCCCCGATGAAACCGGCGACGAAGGGCGTTTCGGGGCGGTAGTAGAGGTCTTGACCCCGGCCCACCTGCTCGAACTGACCATTGCTCATCACCGCGATCTGGTCGGACATCACCAGCGCTTCGGATTGGTCGTGGGTGATATAGACGAATGTCGTGTCAAAGGCAGCTTGCAGCGATTTCAGCTCAACCTTCATATGTTCGCGCAGCTTGAGGTCCAGCGCCCCCAGCGGCTCATCCAGCAGCAGCACGTCAGGCTCCAACACCATGCAGCGCGCGATGGCGACCCGTTGTTTCTGCCCGCCCGAAAGCTCATCCGCCTTGCGCGCGCCGATGCCCGGCAGGCCGATCCGGTCAAGCGCCTCGTCGACTTTACGCGCGATCTCGGCCTTGGGCATGCCGCGACGGCGCAGCCCGTAGCCGATATTTTCGGCAATCGTCATCATCGGGAAAAGCGCCAGATGTTGGAACACCATGTTCACCGGGCGCTTGTTCGGCGGCGTATCGAGCACCGAGCCGCCCTTGATCCGAATGTCACCAGAGGTGGGGTCGAGAAACCCCGCGATCATCCGCATGATTGTTGTTTTGCCGCAGCCCGAAGGCCCGAGGATGGAGAAGAAACTGCCGGGCGGCACCGTGAAGGAGACGTTGTTAACAGCGGTGGTATCGCCGAACCGCTTAACGAGGTCGACGCATTCCAGATCTGGGGTCATGTGTATTCCGTATAAAGATGCGACACCCCCGAAATGAGGGTGCCGCTCGTAGGGTCAGTTATCAGTTGGCAGCTTGGACGCGGTCCAGCACTTCGCCTTCGATGGTTTCCAGACCGGCGGGCACCGGCGGATACCATTTGATATTGTCGACGGCTTCTTGCGGGAAGCTGTTCTGATACTTGGCTTTCAGGCTGTCTTCGGCAAACTCATCCGCGCCTGCGGAGGCCGTGAAGTTGCCCGCCGCTGCGGTGATCATCGCCGCGACTTCCGGCTGCATGACGAAGTTGATCCACTCATAGGCCACATCGTCGGCCTGCCCTTTGGCGGGCAGAACGAAGGTGTCGATCCAGCCCAGCGCACCCGAGGCCGGGGCCACAAAGGTGATGTCGGCGTTGTCGTCGTTCAGCTTCCAGCCGCCGGTGTCCCATGCCATCGAGGCGGTCACTTCGCCCGAGCGCAGCAGGTTCATCAGCTCATCGCCGCCGCCCCAGTAGGTTTTGACGTTCTCTTTACATTCGATCAGCTTCTCTTCGACCTTGCCCATGATCTCGGCATATTTTGCCTCGTCGTCGTAGGCGGCAAAGGGGTCTTCACCCATGGCGAAGGCGAAACCGATGAGCGTCGGACGCTTCAGGCGGTAGGACACTTTGCCCGCCACTTCGGGCGCGCAGAGGTCGGTGTAATCCTTGACCGTGTCACCCGCTTCGGCGGTGTTCATCACCAGACCGGAGGTGCCCCAGACATGCGGCACGCCATAGACGTCGCCGTTCACGGTGGTGTTGGCCATGGTCGCGTCGAGCATGGAGGGGATGAAAAGCTCTTTGTTCAGCTTGGAGACATCGATCGGCTTGTAGATGCCGAATTCCATCTGCGGCCCCATGATGCGGTCTTGCGAAGGCTGGGCGAGGTCGAAACCACCGCCGCCCGTGGCGCGCAGCTTGGCGATCATCTCTTCGTTGTTGGATTTCGTGACTTCGACGGTATGGCCGGTCTCTTCTTCGAATTTCGCGACCACGTCCTCAGGTGCGTAGCCGCCCCATGTCAAAAGGCGCAGCGTGTCGGCTTGGGCCACGGAGGCGAGCCCCGCCAGCATGGTGCCGGCCAGCAGAATGGTTCTTGTCATGGGAAATCCTCTTTCTAGTGTACTCATTGTCGGCAGAATGCGCGCGTTAGACCAGTTGGTCAATTTATACTTCGGCGCATCGCGGCTCCTTGTGGCCTGAGAGTGCAAAAGATTTGTGACAGTGGCGGAAAATGCCGTTTGTTTTAGCAGGGTTGCTTTCGGCGGCAGCAGCCATGCG
Organism: Sulfitobacter sp. 1A13679; assembly: GCF_043557115.1. Taxonomy (NCBI): domain Bacteria; kingdom Pseudomonadati; phylum Pseudomonadota; class Alphaproteobacteria; order Rhodobacterales; family Roseobacteraceae; genus Sulfitobacter; species Sulfitobacter sp. 1A13679. Next base: position 7,983 of record NZ_JBIFFO010000011.1, on the reverse strand, counting down.
CCGGGGGGCTGACGGAGCCGCCTGCGCTTTCGGGGACAAAGGGAATTGCACCTTTTCGCGGTCCGGGCCGCCCATTTTACAAGGTGATCCACAGCCCCGCGCCCCTGCTCCCGACCCCTTACCTTTACCCAAAAGACACAGGTAGTTCCTCGCCAAAATCATGCCTCTTGAGATTCCTGACAGTTTCTATAAGGAATCGCCGCAACGCCGTCCGGGGGGCGCTTTTCCGGGTCCGGGCCGTTTGAGTAAGGGGAAATTTGATGAAGCCGACACATGCATTTGCTTGCCTTGCCGCGGGGATGATTCCCGTCGCTGGCCAAGCGCAGAGCAATAACGACGAAGCCTTTCTGGGGACCATCGTTCTTGAGATGCCAGCCGTTCCGGGGATGGAAGACGATGACATCTCAATTTCCAGCGAAGGGCTGGCGCTGAGCAACCCCGCCGATCTGTCCGAGCTTTTCGTGGCCGAGCCCACCATCGCGGTCGGCAGTTCGATCCCGATGTCGCAGAAGGTCTATGTGAACGGGATCGAGGAGAACAACCTCGCCATTTCCATCGACGGCGCGCGGCAGAACAACAAGGTGTTCCACCACAATACCACCACGCTGATCGACCCCGCGCTGCTGAAAGCCGCCCGCGTCGACCCCGGCGTAGCCCCCGCCGATGCTGGTCCCGGCGCCTTGGGCGGCGCGCTGGCCTATGAGACCAAAGACGCGAGCGACCTGCTGGCCCCGGACGAGACCTTTGGCGGGCGCTACAAGCTGGAATACGACAGCAACGGCGACATCTTCTCGAACAGCCTGTCGGTCTATGGCCGCGAGGGCGGGTTTGAATACCTCGGCTTTGCAAAGGTCGCCGATGGCGGGCTGCGCGAAGATGGCAATGGGGACGAAATCATCGGCTCCGGCACCGATCTGCTCAGCGGGCTGGGCAAACTGGCCTATGAGGCGCAAAGCGGCGACCGGGTCGAGCTGTCTTACGAACGGGTGGTCGACGATGAAATCCGGCCCTACCGGGCGAACCTCGGTGCCATCGTCGGGGGCCGCCCGCTTCCCGCAGACCGCCCCTATGATCTGGAGCGCACCAATATCGTCCTGAGCTACAGCGACACCACGCCGACGGCGATGTGGAACCCCACCGCGCGGCTGGCCTATAGCGGGACCAAACTGGTCAACGACGAGTCGGCGCTGTCGACCAATTCGATCACCAGCGGTGAAACCATGAGCCTAAGCGGCGAATTTTCAAACCGTTTCGCACTGAGCTGGGGTGAGTTGAACGCAGGTCTCGACTTCTACTCCGACGAAGCCGATCTGGACTATCTCGCCCTCTCCTCCGGCGCGCGTGAGGCGGCGACGGAGAAGCTCAGCAATATCGGTCTTTTCGCCCAAGCGCGGATGGAGCCCAGCAGCAATACGCGGCTGTCCTTCGGGGCGCGGGCCGATTTTCAGGATTTCGAGGGGACCGACGGTTCCTCGCAGTCTGAATCGGGCCTCTCGGGCAATATCTCGGGCGAATATGACGTCTCGGACGACCTGACGATCAGCGCGGGCTATTCCCATGTCTGGGGCGGTCTGGAACTGGCCGAGAACTATATCCTCAACCCCGCGTGGGACTATGGTTCCGGCATCGAGGAAGTCACCGCCGATAACCTCTACCTCGCCGCGAATTACACCATGGGCGCATGGGTCCTCGACGGTAAGCTTTTCGCTACCAACATCGACAACGCCCGCGCCGCCAGCTATCGCGGTGGCCCGGCCTTCACTGCGGATGTGCAATCGCGCGGCTTCGAACTGGGTCTCGGCACCGCATGGGAAGATGGTTTCTTCCGCGCTGGCTTTGCCCGCATCGACACCGAGATCAATGGCCGCTCTGCCGACTCCTACTACGGCAACTACCTGACCATGCCGATGGGCGATTTCCTGACCTTCCAAGTGGCGCATCGTTTGAACAACGGGGTTCTCTTGGGTGGCGATGTGCAGGTGGCCTTCGACTTTGACGACACCTATGACGCCGCCACAGGCGGCAGCGGGCCGGAGTTGGACGGCTACACGATCGCCAATGTCTTTGCCGAATACACGCCCAAGCGGATGGACAACCTGACCCTGCGCGCCGAGGTGAACAACCTCTTCGATGAGCAATACAGCAGCCGCGCCACCTATGGCCAAGAGTTCGTGGGCGAAGTGGAGCCGCTGACCGAGCCCGGCCGCTCTATCCGCGTCAGCGCCGAGATCGTCTTCTGATCTAAGGCAATGCTTGGCTGAACTCCGGTTTGGCCCTTTACCCGGCGCCGATTACGGCGCCGGGATTTTCTGTGAAGGGTGGTCTATTCGACCGTCCAAACCATGTTCTTTTCCGTTTCCCGGAAGGCGAAAGTTTCAAGATGCCGGTCAATGACACTATGCAGCGCAGGCACCATCTCGGGATCGTCGAGCGCCGCCGTGACAGTGAGGCCCTTGCTGTCCGCCGTCATATAGGCCGTGCCCATTTCAAAAGCGGCCCAGCCCTTTTCACTGTCGTAAGATGTCTCGATCTTATGGCCGAAATGTTTGCACAGCTGCTGCAAGTATTTCGAGCCGTTCTCGGTTTGGTAAAATCCTGTGGTCGTCGGCATGGCGCTCTCTCCGGATGCATTTTCTGCCTTAGTCCTAAGCCGGGCCATGGAAATGGTAAACACCGCCCTGGCTCCCCCTCCTCCCTGATGAAAGAGTTACCGCTATGATCAAACCCCTTGCCCTTCTGGCCCTGCTTCTCGCCACACCCACGCTGGCCGAGACCGTGACCGTCGACACCGCGCGCGGCCCCGCCGAGGCACCGCTCACCCCCGCGACAGTCGCGGTTTACGATCTGGCGGCCTTCGACAGCCTCACCGCGCTTGGCGTTGCGCCGCAGGGTTTGGTGCGCCCGGTCTATCTGTCCTATCTTGAAGAGGCGGCAGCGGGGACCGAGGTCATCGGCTCTCTTTTCGAGCCGGATTACGAAGCGCTTTTTGCCCTGAACCCCGACCTGATCATCGCCGGGGGCCGGAGCTCCGAACAGGTGCCGGAACTGGCGCGGATCGCACCGACGCTGGACATGACCATTTGGCAAGACACCATTGGCGAAGGGCTGACCCGGCTGGAAGCCTATGGCAAGATCTTTGACAAAGAGGATGAGGCCGCAGCCCTGACGAGCGCCTTTCAAGACAAGCTCACCCAGACCAAAGAGGCGTTGGCGGGCAAAGGCCGCGCGCTAATCGTGATGACCAACGGCCCCAAGATCAGCGCATATGGGGCCGGCGGTCGCTTTGGCTGGCTGCACGAGGCGCTTGGCCTGCCCGAAGCGGTCGAGGGTGTCGAGATGGCCAACCACGGTGAGGCGATCAGCTTTGAGTTCATCCGCGAGGCTAACCCCGACATCCTGCTGGTGATCGACCGGATGGCGGCCATCGGTCAGGAAAGCGAAGGCGCGCGTGCGACGCTCGACAACGCATTGGTGCATGAGACGACTGCATGGGAAACCGGCCAAGTCGTGCATCTGAGCGCCGCGCCCATCTACATCGCAGGCGGCGGCATCCAGTCGATGACCCGCACGCTGGATGAGATCAACGCCGCCCTGACGGAGCAGTAAGCCCGTGGCGCTCGCCCTTGCCTGTCTCCTTGTGGTCCTATCGGTCGCCTCGCTTTTCGTCGGGGTGATCGACCTGTCCTGGGCGGCGCTTTGGTCTGATCCGGCGGCCTTGGAGCTGCTGGTGGTCAGCCGCGCGCCGCGCACCATCGCCGTGGTGATCTCGGGCGGGGCTTTGGCGGTGAGCGGGGCCATCATGCAGATGCTGGTGCGCAACCGGTTCGTCGAACCGATGACCGCGGGCACGGGCCAAGGCGCGGCGCTTGGTATCCTTTTGGTCACCCTCTTCGCGCCGGGGGCCTCCATCTTCGTTAAGATGGTTCTCGCCTCCCTCACCGCCCTTGCGGCGGGCGCGGGGTTTCTGGCCATCGTGCAGCGCCTGCCCCCAACCCAGCCCTTGCTGGTGGCGCTGGTGGGGCTGATCTACGGCGGCATCCTTGGGGCGGCGGTCACCTTCATCGCCTATCAGGCGGACCTGCTGCAATATGTCGAGATCTGGATGAACGGTGAGTTCTCCGGGGTGTTGCAGGGCCGGTATGAGTTGCTTTGGCTGGTGGCGCTGGTGGCGGCGCTGACCTATCTCGCCGCCGATCAATTCGCGATCATCGGCATGGGCCGCACGGCCAGCATCAACCTTGGCCTGAATTATGGGCAGACGATGGTGCTGGGGCTGCTGGCCATCTCCATCGTCACCGCCCTGACCGTGGTGACAGTGGGGCTGATCCCCTTTGTCGGGCTGGTCGTGCCCAATATCGTGGCCCGGCTGGCAGGCGACAATCTGCGGCGGAGCCTGCCGCTCACTGCGATGACCGGCGCGGGCCTCGTGCTGCTGTGCGACATTCTCGGACGGCTGATCCGCTATCCTTATGAGATCCCCGTGGGCACGGTATTCGGCGTGGTGGGCGCCCTGCTGTTCCTGTGGTTGCTGCATGGGCCCAAACGCCATGTATCCTAAGCGTCTTTGGTGGCTTCTGGCGCTGCTGGGCCTCTGCATCGCGCTCTATCTCGGACTCGGCGCGCGGGGGAACTGGGGCTTTGTCCTATCGTTTCGCGCCAATAAATTGATCGCCCTGCTGCTGGTCGCCGTCTCCGTCTCGACCGCCACGGTGCTGTTCCAGACCATCACCCGCAATCACATTCTGACCCCTTCGGTCATGGGGTTCGATGCACTTTATCTGCTAACGCTGACGGTGCTGATCTTCGTGCTCGGCGGCCAGACTTTTACCCAACTCCCCGAAATCGCGCAGTTTCTGGTGAACAGCCTCCTGCTGATGGGGGCCGCACTGGCGCTTTTCGGCACGCTCTTGCGCCGCGGCGGGCATGATCTGTTTCGCATGATCCTGACGGGCATCATCTTTGCCGGGCTCTTTCGTTCGGTCTCAAGCTTTCTGCAACGGGTCATCGACCCCAATGAATTCATGGTCGTACAGGCCAATGCCTTTGCCCGTTTTGGCCGCGTCGACACGCCCCTTCTCACCCTCGCCGCCCTCTTGACCGGCGGCGCGCTGGCCGCCGCTTGGCGGATGCGCCACCGGCTCGACGTGCTGTCGCTGGGCGATGAAAGCGCCGTTAACCTTGGCGAAGACCCGAAGCGAGGCATGTTCCAAGTGCTGGTCCTCGTGTCGATCCTCGTCTCGGTCTCGACCGCGCTGGTGGGGCCGATGGCCTTTCTCGGCCTCTTAGTGGTCAGCGTGGCGCGGCAGATCACTCCGGTGATGTTTCATAGCGTCATGCTGCCCTCGGCGGGACTGGTATCGGCCATCACGCTGGTCGGCGGGCAGATGGTGCTGGAGCGCGCCCTGCGCTCCTCGACCCCGCTTGTCGTCATTGTCGATGTGCTTGGCGGCCTTGTCTTTCTAATCCTGCTGCTGCGGAGGAAACCCAGATGATCACCATCCGTGACCTGAACCATGACCGGGACGGCAAGCCGACCCTGCGCGAGATCGATCTGACCTTGCAGAGCGGCGGGATCACGGCGCTGATCGGCCCCAACGGCGCGGGGAAATCGACGCTCCTGTCGCTGATAGCCCGGCTGATCCCGCTTCAGCACGGACAGATCATGGTCGATGACCTGCAAATCGGCGCCTGCGCGAACGACGCATTGGCCCGACGCTTGGCCATTCTGCCCCAAACCAGCGATGCGGCCCCCCTGCTGACGGTTCGCGAGTTGGTAAGCTTTGGCCGCTACCCCTACCACAAGGGCCGCCCGAGCGCGGAAGACCGCGAAAAGGTAGAGGCAGCACTGGCGACCTTCGACCTTGCCCCCCTCGCCGAGCGCCGCCTCGACACGCTGTCAGGCGGTCAACGCCAGCGCGCGCAGGTGGCCATGACCTTCGCGCAGGAAACGGATTATATCCTGCTCGACGAGCCGCTTAACAACCTCGACATCGCGGCCTCGCGCGGCCTGATGCACACATTACAAGACCTCGCCCGCACCCATGGCCGGACCATCGTGATCGTGCTGCACGATATCAATTACGCCGCCGCCTACGCCGATCAAATCGTGGCGATGAAGGACGGACGGATCACGCATCACGGCGCAGCGCGCGAGGTCGTGACGGATGCGATGCTTTCGGAGGTTTATGGGACCTCGGCTCGGGTGCATCGTATTGGGGATACGGTTGTGGTGGCTGTTTGAGGGGGGGGCGATTGGCTAATGCCGCATCCCATTTTTGCGCTGCAGGAAAGGAGCGTTCTATCCCCTCCTGAGAACGAGAAAAGCCGCCTAAGTAGGCGGCTTAATCTAATTCTTCTCTAGGAGAAGTTGGCTCCGGCGGTAGGGATCGGAGCGAATTTCGGATCTAGGCATTCAAGATTTTGTTATTGCTCACTTTTAAATCCATCGAAGCATGCTCATTTTTCTATATGTGCAACCAACTGTGCAACCATTTGTGAAACTTTTCAAGCCGTGGACCAATCGCCTCGAAGCCGCGGTGCTTAGCTATTGCCGTGGCTGGACCGAAGGCTTTCAGACCCGTTGATGCGCGCCGGTCAACAACCGAATTTCGGCAATTCGTGTTTTTTCCGCATAAGAGTTCTGAAATGCGATCGGCTGAAAACTCACGCTCTTCGACCATCGTTACTGCGATCCGAAGGATATCTTTTCGGTAGGTCTGGATGATCTTACGGGCGATCTCCTCCGCGGCTCCTAAACAATTCTCCACATCGGCGTTTGCAGCGTGTGCGGTTCCGTACCGCAGTGTGATATCGATCGGAATGTGCGCAAGCTGAGTACCCAAGCCCCATTCAAATAGGGCGCGGCCAGCGAGGCGCGTTGCTTCGGCGAGGTCCGAGCTGGGCCCAAGCCCGGCTCCGTTAGAAACACTGCCCAGGATAACCTGTTCCGCAGCCCGCCCGGCCATCAGCGTCGCAATACGGTGCCGGACAGTTGTTTGGCATTCCAAGGGGCTTTCCGGAATTTCAACGGATCCGCCAGTGTTTGTCAGCACAGCCTTTCTGGCGGGCGGAATGCCGAGATGATGGGCAACGACGATGTGACCGGCCTCGTGGACAGCCATACGCCAGAGCAGGTATTGATCATGAGGCCGTGCGATCCTTGATGCGGCATCCTGCAGGTGTTGGTCTTGCAATTCAACGGCTTCTGATCGAGCCAATCCGAGCGCTTCGCGAACAATTCCCACAACCTGGGCTCCGGATGCTCCCAACAGCTGATTTGCGATGGGCGCAAGGTCAAACTGGCCTTCGGGCTTTCCGATTGCCTTCGCGAGAATGCGGATGATCGCAGCGCGTTCCGGATGGCCGATCTGCAAGTGGGTGTCGAAACGTCCGGTGCGGATGATCGCCGGGTCAATCATATCGCGGTAGTTCGTGGCCCCCATCACCACCACGCCCGGCGTGTCGTTGAGCACGGACAGGTGTTCGAGCAGCCCATTGACCACGCCGACAATGTAATCGTTTCGGCGGCTAGGCACGTTCCGGTGGGTGAAGGAGTCCAACTCGTCGAGAAAGAATACACTGGGGGCGTTCCGGATGGCTTCGTTAACCTTGTCAGACAGTGCGCGAAGCATGTCACCTTGATGGCCATGCCGCTGACAATCGGAATAGCTTGTCGAGATCAGAGGCACCTCAAGGGAACCCGCCAATGCCGCTGCGAGCAACGTTTTACCGTTTCCCGGCGGGCCATACAAAAGGACGGAAGCGGGGACCTCTGACCACGCCAGGTTTCTGGAACGCCACGCTCCGATGTCAGCGACCAAACGATCCATGCGGTCGCGTGCGGCGTCATTCAGCACAACATCTTCCAAGGTTTTTCCGGTAGGTTTCCGGAGGCGGGCCGCTGCGTGATCATGCCCCATAGCGTGGTGTAACTCGCGGCTGGCCGGGCGCTTTCGACGGCCGAGCTGATCAGTCCGTCTGAGT
>NZ_JBIFFO010000010.1:0-152879 GCF_043557115.1 Sulfitobacter sp. 1A13679 | reverse complement strand
GACCCCAGCCGTCTTGCGATCCTCGATGCGCTACTGTCGGACGAACGCAGCGTGCAGGAAATCGTTACCCAAACAGGGCTTGGTCAGCCCAATGTCTCGAACCATCTGCGCTGCCTTTTGGATTGCGGTCTGGTCAGTCGCAGGAACGAAGGTCGGTTCGTCCGGTATCGCCTTGCGGACAGGCGGATCGCTGATCTCATCCGCGACGCAGATCAACTACTTGCCTCGACAGCCGTAGGGGTCGATGCCTGCCGAAGCTATACGGATTAACCGACGTGTCCTGCTGCAATGTTCTATTGGTGCGCCAGGCCTAAAGCAGCCATTTGCGCAGCCGCAGCAAAATGGCGCTTTGTCCCGCTCTTCGGACCTTGCCACCGACAGCAGCGAACGGCTGGTGTTTGAATACTCAGCACGCTCAAATTTCCGCAGTTTGATCGCACCGCTGTCTTTGTCAGCGCTAGTAGTTCACCTGTTCGAAGCCGTAGTTGCCCTCATAGTCACGCCAATCGACGAAGACAGATCGGTGATAGATACCCGGGCAATTCTGGCCCCAACGTTCAAGTCCCACATGGGCGTCGGGCAGGGCAGTTATGGAAGATCGCTGCCATGAGAAATCGCCTTGGGTCCCATAGGTGCCGAGGACCACGGTCGCGCTTCGGTTACAATCCCCATCGCGCCCGGATTCGTGCTGTCGTGCATACCTTACATCGAAGACGCGGATGGACCGCACGAAATTGAACTCAGGTCCGCTGATATCAATGTCCGCGCGGTCCTGAACAAGCCGCAGGGTGAAGCCTATAGGAATGAGATTATCTACTGGCAAGGATTGGAGCGGTCGACGGCTGCCGGTCCTGAACAAGGCTTCAAAGATGCGGTCAGCGTTGTTTGAATGCCGATCGCTCTCATAGGACGTGCCCATGGGACAGCGCCAGATTTGCAGTGGGGGTTCCACCGGCCAAGGCGTAATCCGCCGGATGAATTCGGCGCGGGCTCGGGCGCAAGGGACGGAAGCAGGCCAGCCGCCAGACAGGCACAGGAGGATCGCGCAATCGATCGGGTATGTCTGCGCGCGGGCGGGTACCGGCAGCGAAAAACCTGTCACGGTCAAAGCGACTGTGACCGAGGGGAGGAGCTTCTTGAGTAAATGGCGCATGCTGAGGAACCTCTGTGACAGGAGTCCAGCATACATACGATAATATACTATCGCAACACTAAGTATAAAGGCGCATAATGAAGTTTATGTTAATTTCCAGGCCTCGCCATCTTGTACCACCCGCGACTCAGACAACAGCTTCTCCAGATGCGCCGCAACGTTTCGTTCTGCGGCCATTGCGATATGTGGGTCGGTTTTCTGGTAGACGGAAGCGGCGATATTCTGGACCGAATCCGGGGTGTTTGAGAGGTGGGCGAGGATCTCCGCCTCGCGACGCATGCGGTTGGAAAGCAACCGTTTGACGTAAGGTTGCGGATCCCGGAGTATAGGTCCGTGCCCCGGAAAGTAGATCCTATCGTCGCGCTCAATCAGCCGCTGTAGCTGCGCGCAGTAGTCGTGCATGTTTCCGTCAGGGGGGCTGACGATCGAACTGTTCCAACTCATAACGTGGTCGCCCGTGAAGAGCACTCCGTCAGGTCTCGCGAAACAAAGGTGGTCGCTCGCGTGACCAGGTGTGTGCAGGACGGTAAGACCGGCAATGACCTGTCCGTCCTCCAGAAACCGGTCAGGTCGAAATGCATCGTCAGGGAATGCCCGTGAGGCATAAACAGGTGCGTCTGTCCGTGCTCGCAGGGCTGGGACGACTCCAAAATGATCAGAATGGTGGTGTGTGAGCAGAATCCCGGATGGTTTGGCCCCCAAATTTTTGATGATTGCCTCGAAATGTGTACTGTCTTCTGCTGGGCCGGGGTCGATTATGAACCGACCATCAGGCGTATCAATGATGTAGCTATTTGTCCCGTGGTAGGTCATCTTTCCGGGATTGTTCGCGACGATCCTCAGAATTCCAGGGGCCAATTCGACTCCCTTCGCGCGGCAAGGCTCCGGCTCTGAGAAAAACATGCTGCTTCTTTTCATTGTGTGCGACCAGGTATTGATTGCGAACAATTTGGTTCGCACAGTTTTGCGCATTGCTCTCGCATGGCGCCGGAAACCTCAGGCTGGCGTCCGGTGCCTGTCAAATCCGGCATCGGACCATTTCAACTTATATTGGACCAAGACCGTATGAGACTGAAACAGTCTGATACAGTCTTGGGCTGGCAGTCACACAGCGCGGCGATTATGGTAAGCAGTATACAGAACTACAGCAATTGTCGCCTTCGTCAGATCCCCGAGAAGGAACGGGTAAAGACCGGCGTTCAGCAACTTTTCGCCATAGCCGACAAAGCCACCCAACCAGAACAGCCCTGCGCAATACATGAGTATCGAGCCCAAAAAGACCGCGACAGATGCTCTGAATGAAGGCCAAAGTCCTTGCAGTGCTTGAACAACCCAACCGGCAGCCGCCGCTGCAAGTGCGAAGCCTATCAGGTATCCGCCTGTGGGACCCGCAATATACGCCAGTCCGGCCGGAGCCGGAGGCGTGCCTGCGAAGACCGGCAGGCCAAGCAGACCTTCAAAAAGGTATGTCACAACAACAAGACTACTGCGCACCGGCCCCAGGAAAAGGCCCAGACCCAAGACAACCAGGGTCTGTGTAGACATAGGTACGGGGTAGAACGGCACCACGATTTTGGCGGATAGTGCCAAAAGAATTGTGCCGACGAGTATTATCGAGATTTCTCGGGTCAGTCTTGCGACTGATTGGCTTTGAGTGGTTTCCAGATTCATCTTTTTCGTCCTTGTTTCTGAAGATTGTTATTTTTTGGATAGTAAGCTCACATGCGCTTGGCGACTTCTTCCAACATGACTTCGCTCGCCCCGCCGCCGATGGCCTGCACACGGGCATCGCGTGACATGCGTTCCACCGGTGTTTCGCGCATATAACCCATGCCGCCGTGAAACTGGACGCAGTCATAAAGCACGCTGTTCACCAGTTCGCCGCAATAGGCTTTGACCATTGAGACCTCTTTCACGCAGTCACCGCCCGCGGCATCCAGACCGGCGGCGTGATAGACCAGCTGACGTCCTGCCGCGATCCGCGTCTGACAGTCGGCCAGCCGTTGGCGCACGGCCTGCTTGTCCCACAGAACGCCGCCAAAGGCCCTGCGCTGCTTGACGTAATCCACGGTCATGTCCAGCGCGGTTTGCGCTTCGGCACAGGCCATCGCACCCAGGACGATGCGTTCGTTCTGGAAGTTCTTCATCACCGAATAGAAGCCGCGGTTGACCTCGCCCAGAACGTTTTCGGCCGGGATGCGGACATCTTCGAAGATCAGTTCGGCAGTGTCCGAGCACAGCCAGCCGGTCTTGTTCAACGCCCGTCCGACCGAAAAGCCCGGCGTGCCTTTTTCGACCGCAAACATGGTGATCCCGCGCGACCCCTTGGCATCGGGATCGGTCTTGGCGCCGACAAAGTAGAGATCGCCATGCACGCCGTTGGTGATGAACATCTTGGTGCCGTTCAGCACCCAATCCGACCCGTCCCGCACCGCGCGGGTGCGCATGCCGGCCACGTCCGAGCCCGCGCCCGGCTCGGTCACGGCGACGGCGGTGATCATTTCGCCAGAGGTGATCGACGGCATCCACCGCGCCTTCTGTTCGGGCGTGCCGGCGTTTTCCAGATGCGGCGAGGCCATGTCGGTGTGGACCAGAACCGTGGCCGAGAATCCGCCGAAGGTGGATCGCCCGACCTCTTCGGCCAAAACCACGCTGGACATCACGTCCAGCCCCGCGCCGCCATACTGTTCGTCATAGCGCATCCCCAGAACGCCGAGATCACCCATCCGGCGCAGCACGTCGCGGGGCACCATGCCCTCCTCCTCCCAGGGCTCGGCCTTGGCGGTCACCTCGGTTTCGATGAACCGGCGCAGCTGGTCGCGGATCAAGTTGAGGTCTTCGTTGAACGGGCCGGAGGCCGCGGTGATGTTGTCTTGTCTGGTCATGTGTTTTCCTCTGGATCGAGTTTGATAAGTGGGGCGTGCCCGGCAACCGTGTCGCCCGGTGCACAATAGATTTCCGTCACTACGCCCGCGACCGGCGCGGGCAGGCTTTGCAACAGCTTCATGGCCTCAAGCACCACAAGCGTGTCACCGGCTTTAACGCGGTCGCCGCGTGCGACACGCACCTCGGCAACGGCGCCGGGCATGGGTGCGGACAACAGGTCAGCGACGCCAGACCCGCCGGTGGCACGTTGCAGATGCTGGTCTTCCAGCGTGCGCAGGTCTGTCGCGGTCATTCCGGCAGGGGTTTGCAGGTGCACCCGCCAGTGACCCGGCGCGCGCGAGACATAGGCGGTGCGCGAAAACGGAACCCCGTCGATGCGTCCGCTCAGACGGCATCCTGTTAAGGCGGCACTCTCGACCGCGATGGTCTGGCCGTCCAGTTGTACGGCTGTCAACACCGACCCGGAGCCGTTTACGCGGATCGGGTCGTCTTTGGTCGTCTCCCAATAGGATGCTGCACCGGGCCACCCCGCAGGGGCCGTGAGCCGCCATGACCCCAGGCTTTCCCAGGGCGACGCGCCCGCCGGGGCGAGATGCAGATGCAGCGCCATCGCGGCAAGGGCCATGTCCCGGGGATCAGCGGACGGTTCAGTCCAGCCGCCTGGAAACATCTCGGGCAGGCCTGAGGTATGGTGCCGGAACGCCTCAAAATCCGGGTGTGTCAGCAACGCGCGCTGATAGGCCAGGTTCAGACCGACGCCACCGACTGCAAAGGCATCCATTGCGACAACCGCCCGGCGGATCGCACCGGCCCGATCCGGCGCGTGGACGATCAGCTTGGCAATCATCGAATCGTAATGGTGGCTGACGACCGAGCCTGCCTCGACCCCGGTATCGAGCCGCACGCCGGCGGGCGGAGCCCAAAGGCTGATCTCGCCCGTTTCGGGGCGGAAATTCTCGGCCGGGTTTTCGGCGGCGATGCGGATTTCAATGGCGTGCCCGTCAAACTGCACATCGCCTTGCGTCAGCGCCAGCGGCTCGCCCCGCGCGATGCGCAACTGCCATTCGACCAGATCGATGCCGGTGATCGCCTCGGTCACGGGGTGTTCCACCTGCAACCGGGTATTCATTTCCAGAAAGTAGTATTCACCGCGCCCGGGGTCATAGAGGTATTCCACCGTCCCGGCGGAGCGATAGCCGATCGCCTGCGCCAACCGCACCGCTGCCGCACGCATGCGGTCGCGCACAGCCTCGGGAAGATCGGCGGCGGGGGCTTCTTCGATCAGCTTTTGGTGGTTGCGTTGCAGCGAACAATCGCGGTCGCCCAGATGCAGCACGGTGCCGTGAGTGTCGCCCAGAACCTGCACTTCGACGTGGCGGGCACGGGGTGCATAGCGTTCGAGGAACACCGCCGGATCGTCGAAGGCGCTCTGCGCTTCGGCCCGGGCAGATGCAATCGCTTCGGGTGCGTCGCCCGGATCGGAGACCAGCCGCATCCCGCGTCCGCCGCCGCCGGCGCTGGCCTTGACCAGAAAGGGGGTGCCTAGCGCCTCGGCCTCTTGCAGCAGGCGCGCGTCGGACTGATCCTCGCCTCGATAGCCGGGCAGGACGGGCACGCCTGCGGCTTCGGCGGCAGCCTTGGCCTCGATCTTGGAGCCCATCCGCGCGATAGCGTCGGGTTCCGGCCCGATGAACACAAGGCCCGCCGCCTCGACCGCCGCCGCGAAACCGGCATTCTCAGACAGAAAACCATAGCCCGGGTGCACCGCACACGCGCCCGTCGCCCGCGCGGCCTCAAGGATGGCCTCGACGTTCAAATAACTGTCCGACGGGGCGGCCCCACCGATGCAGACGGCATGATCGGCCTCGGCCACGAAGGGCGCGTCGCGGTCCGCGTCCGAAAACACCGCTACGTTTTCCAGCCCCAGTTTGCGGCACCCGCGCTGGATGCGCCGGGCAATCTCGCCCCGGTTGGCGATCAGAACGCGGGTGAAGCTCATTTCACCCGCCATGACGGAACGCCCTTGTTGATGAAACTGTTGATGCCTTCGATACCTTCCTCAGTCTCCCACGCATCGGCCAGCCGGTCGGCGGTGTAGATCATGTTGGTCTCCAGATCGTGGGACGCGACATAGGCGATCAGCGCCTTGGTATCGGCCACGGCACCCGGCGCGGCCTGAAGGTGATCATGCACCACCCGGTTCACCGTGGCGTCCAGGTCGCCCGGCGCGACAACCTCGGTCAACAGACCGATCCGCTCGGCGCGGGCCGTGTCGAACAACGCCCCCGACAGCATGGTTTCACGCGAATGCACCTTGCCGATGCGGGCCACCACATAAGGCGATATATTCGCGGGCAGAAGGCCCAGTTTTACCTCGGTCAGACCGAAGCGCGCGCCTTCGGCGCCGATGGTGTAGTCGCAGACGGAGATCATGCCGACACCGCCACCGTAAGCCGGGCCGTTGATCCTCCCGATCAAGGGTTTGGGCAGCGTGTCAAGACGGCGCAACAGCCGCGCCAGCGTGGCGCTTTGTGCGACCCTTTCACTACGGGTTTTCTCGACATTAGAGGCGAACCAGTTGAAATCGCCGCCCGCGCAGAAGCTCTTGCCCGCGCCGGTCAGGACCACAATACGCACATCGTCATCTGCAGCCAGCTTTTCGGCGGCATCGTATAGCTCTGCGATCAATTCGCCATTCAGCGCATTGTGTTTGTCGGGGCGGTTGAGCGTCAGCGTGGCGACGCCACGCGCATCGGTTTCGATAAGGATCGTGTTGTAGGTATTGGTCAACTTGAAGCCTCACATTCTGAATACAGGCGTATGGCGACCGGCTTCGGGCACCGATGTCACGATGGCCAGACACAGGCCAAGGATATCGCGGGTTTGCGCGGGTTCGATCAGCCCGTCATCCCAAAGCCGCGAGGTGGCATAATAGGGATCGGACTGTTCACCGTACTGGGCCCGAACCTGCTCCTCGATCAGCTTCATGTCGGCCTCCATCTTGCCCGGGTCGCCCCCTTTCTGGCGGCGCAGTTCCAGCATCACATTTGTGGCGATGTCGGCAGACATGGTGGCCAGTTCCGCCGTGGGCCAGGCAAAGAGAAAATTCGGGGCGAAACCACGTCCGCACATGCCGTAGTTGCCTGCCCCGTATGAGCCGCCCAAGAGGACCGACAGGCGCGGCACCTTGGCAACCGACATGGCATAGACCAGCTTGGCGCTGTCTTTGGCAATGCCGCCGCGCTCGGCTTCGGTGCCGACCATGAAGCCCGAGATGTTGTGGAGGAACAAAAGCGGGATGTTGCGTTGATCGCACATCGACACGAATTGCGCGCCCTTGAGCGAACTGTCGGACACAAGCGCCCCATTATTTGCGAGAATGCCCACTCGATAGCCGTGAATCCGCGCGGTGCCGCAGACCAGCGTCTCACCCCATCCGGGCTTGAATTCGCGGAATTCGCCGGCGTCGATCATGCGCAGCAGAACCTCGCGCATGTCATAGGGCTGTTTGCGATCGGCGCTGATGACGCCAAGCAGTTCCTCTGGGTTGCGCGCCGGCGGCGCGCAGGTTGCATCGGGACCCATCGGGCGCGACAGGCCCAGTTCGGATACGATGTCGCGCATCAGAGCAAGCGCATGATACTCGTCCTCGGCCAGATGGTCAGACACACCGGAGACGCGCGAATGCATCTCGGCCCCCCCCAATGTTTCTCCATCAACCTCTTCGTTGATCGCCACCTTGACGATCGAGGGGCCGCCCAGATGGATGCGTGCGTTGCCGCGTACCATGATGACTTCGTCCGACAGGGCCGGGATATAGGCCCCACCGGCCGTGCAGCCTCCAAAGACCGCCGAGATCTGCGGCAGGCCGCTCGCGGACATGTTGGTTTGACGATAAAAGGAATTGCCGAAATGGCGGGCATCGGGGAAAACCCGGTCCTGCTCTGGCAGATAGGCACCGCCGCAATCCACCAGATAGAGGCAGGGCAGCCGGTTCTCGGCTGCGATTTCCTGGGCGCGGATGTGTTTCTGCACGGTTTCGTGATAGAAAGACCCACCCTTCACTGTCGCATCGTTGGCGATCACAACGCAGGGCAGCCCGTGGACGATCCCGATACCGGTCACGATCCCCGCACCGGGCACCTCGCCCCCGTATTGACCGTAGGCGGCAAGCGACGACAGCTCAAGAAACGCAGTGCCCGGATCCACCAGCAGGTCGATCCGTTCGCGGACCAACAGCTTGCCGCGCTTGCGATGCCGCGCGACCATATCGGGGCGGCCGCCAGCCGTTGCTTCGGCGATCCGCGCACGCAGCGTTTCGACGCGCTCGCTTTGTGCGGCGTGGTTGCGGGTGTAGGTCTCTGATGCGGTCAGCACCGCTGTTTCAAGACGTGCCATGAAGTCAGGTATCCTGTCTTTGGAGTATCCCGTTGAGGAACACATCGGCATAGGTGCGTGACAACGCATCGGCGCTACCGCGGTCCGGGTCGAACCAATCGAGCGTGGCGTTCAATGTACCGATCAGCATCAGGCGCAGGCGACGGATATCGACGTCTTGCTTCAGCGTGCCATCTTTCTTAAGCTGGGACAGAAGACTGTCCCACTCTGCCTCATAGGCCCTGCGCGTGGGCAAGTTGGCATCCCGGACGGATTGCGGCACCTGCCCGAAAATACGCACATTCGCCGATGTATAATCGCTCACATCAATAAGCGCGCGCAGATGCGCCCGGATCGCGGCGCGCAGTACCGTTTCGCCGTCGGCATCGGCCCGCAGGTCGGTGACGGCGTCTCTCATGCTCTCGTGAACGACTCGAATCCCTGCATCAAGAACGGCCGCGACGATCTCGTCCTTGGAACCGAAATGATAATATATGCTACCCGCCTTGATCCCGGCGGCCTCGGCAATTTTTCGGAGCGAAACGGACCCGTAGCCTTGTTCGCGGAAAAGCCGCGCGGCAATGTCCAGCACCCCATCCCGTCCAACCGCGCTGCGCGATGTCTCGTTGATTTTGATTGCCGTGTTTTGTGCCATATACTTTCGTATCGCCCCAACGCCTAACTAACGCCTGTTAGGTTAATAACGCAAATGAGTAAATCGTCGTGATCGTGCCAGACTAGAGTTTGCGGAAAATTCCGCATTGGCGACCGCCAAGAGGCCGCCCAGACATTAATGTGCTTGCCCGGACCCCGTCATCGGGTCCGGGCAAATGCCTTAGATCACGAAACCGCCACCGCAGATGACGTGCTGGCCTGAAATGAAGTTCGATTCCGGCGCACAGAACAGATAGACGGCACCGGCAGCTTCTTCCGGAGTGCCGACCCGGCCCAGCGGGATCATGCGCTCCATCTGGGACAGGAGATCGGGATTCACGCCGACCTTGATCTCTTTTTCTTCGACCTTGATCGTGCTGTCGCCATCCGCGCTGCCTTCGGTCAAGCGGGTGCGAATCGGGCCGAAGGCGACGGCGTTGACGTTGACCTTATAGCGGCCCCATTCCTTGGCCATCGTCCGGGTGACCCCTAGGATACCGGCCTTTGCGGCGGAATAGTTGATCTGGCCAGCATTGCCGCCGGTCCCTGCGATGGACGAGATGTTGACCACCTTGCGGAACACCTCTTGCCCGGCGGCGGCCTCTTCCTTGGCCTTGGCGCTGATCACCGGCTGGGCAGCGCGCAGGATCTTGAAAGGTGCCGTCAGGTGGACGTCGATGATCGCCTGCCACTGTTCGTCGGACATCTTCTGAACGACGCTATCCCAAGTGTAGCCTGCGTTGTTCACGATGATGTCTAACCCGCCAAAGCTGTCCACGCCGGTCTTGATGAACCGTTCGGCAAAACCGTCTTCGGTGACGCTGCCGGCACAGACCACGGCCTCAGCTCCCATTGCGCGCACCGCCTCGGCGGTTTCATTGGCCGGATCCGCATCCAGATCGTTGATCACCAGCCGGGCCCCTTCCGAGGCCAGTTTGAGAGCGATTTCGCGGCCAATGCCCCGGCCCGAGCCCGAGACCAGCGCCACGCGCCCGTCGAGTTTTCCAGTCATATTGATTCCTCCCGAAAGGCGCTATCAGGCTTTTTCATAAAGCGTGGTGACGCAGGCCCCGCCGAGGCCCAGATTGTGCTGAAGCGCCAGACGTGCGCCATCAACCTGGCGCGCATCTGCCTGGCCGCGAAGCTGCTGAACGAGCTCGGTACATTGCGCTAGGCCGGTCGCCCCAAGCGGATGGCCTTTGGACAAAAGACCGCCCGACGGGTTGGTCACGTATTTTCCGCCGTAGGTGTTGTCGCCATCATCAACGAATTTCGCCGCTTCGCCGCGACCGCAAAGGCCAAGCGCCTCATAGGTGATAAGCTCGTTGTGGGCGAAACAGTCGTGCAGTTCGACCACATCCACGTCCTCGGGCCCGATGCCCGCGTCCTCGTAAACCTGATCGGCGGCGCGCTTGGCCATCGAAAAGCCGACCACTTCGCGCATGTCATGGGCTTCGAAAGTTTCCGGTCCGTCTGTTGTCATGGCCTGCGCCGCGATCCGAACGGAACTGTCCAATCCGTGCTTGTCGGCGAATTCCTTGGAACAAATGATCGCCGCCGCCGCGCCACAGGTTGGCGGACAGGCCATGAGCTTGGTCATGACGCCGGGCCAGACGACCTGGGCGGCCATGACATCTTCCGCCGTCACCTCCTGCCGGAACAGGGCAACCGGATTCTTCGCAGCATGTCGGCTGGCCTTGGCGCGGATCTTGGCGAAGGTCTCGACGGGTGTGCCGAACTCGTCCATATGCGCCTTGCCCGCACCGCCAAAGTACCGCAGTGCCAGCGGGATTTCGGAACGGCCAACCAGATCGTCGGTTTCACTGTCGAATGCCGCAAACGGGCTGACCCGGTCATGGAACATCGCACCGATTGCGCCGGGCTGCATCTGTTCGAACCCAAGTGCCAGAGCACATTCGACCGCGCCGCTTTCAACTGCCTGCCTGGCCAGGAACAGGGCGGACGATCCGGTCGAGCAGTTGTTGTTCACATTCAGAACCGGGATGCCTGTCATTCCGACATGGTACAGGGCGCGCTGACCGCAGGTGCTGTCGCCATAGACATAGCCAACATAGGCCTGTTGGACTTTATCATAATCCAACCCCGCGTCTGCCAGAGCGGACCGGGTCGCAGCGGTCGCCATCACATCGTAGCTTTCGGATTTTCCCGGCTTCTGGAACGGGACCATCCCAACGCCTGCAACATAGGCTTTGTCTGTCATTTCTCTCTCTCCCAAGTTCGGTCAGGCCACCCTAATCGGTCCGCCAGCCTATTTTCTACCATTTGTTAGATTTTAAATCCCAACCTTGGGAAGTGTCAATATCGCCAAGCTGTGACGTAGGGAGCTTGCGCTATTTTCTAACTTGTGTTTGTTTTCGGGCCACACGCCCTGATCGGCGGCACAATTGAGGGATTCTGGTCCCGGCGCAACCGCTGACAAGCGTTTAGCACTCAGCTTACGAAAGGTGGTCGGAATGGCATACTGTTATGAGTTCAAGGGTTTTATACCCGTCGTGCCCGAGGATACATATGTCCACCCCCAGGCCGTTCTGATCGGAAATGTCATCTTGGGTCATGGATGCTACATCGGCCCCGGAGCAAGCTTGCGGGGCGATTTCGGCAGGATCGTGATCGGGGATGGAGCCAATGTTCAGGACAATTGCATCATCCATTCCTTTCCCGGCCGCGACGCCGTGGTGGAAAGCGACGGCCACATCGGCCATGGCGCGATCCTGCACGGTTGCACAGTGGGCCGGAACGCTCTGGTCGGAATGAATTCCGTCATTATGGATGGTGTAGAGCTTGGGGCGGAATCGATTGTCGGCGCGCAGGCGTTTGTGCGTGGCGAAACCGTGATTCCGCCGCGTTCGATGGTGGTGGGATCGCCGGCAAAGGTGATCCGCGAGGTCAGCGAGAAAGAAATCGCGTGGAAAACGCGCGGCACCGCGGAATACCAGCAACTTGCGCGCGACTGTCTGGCCGGATTGACGCCGGTCGAGCCGCTGAAGGCGGTCGAGGCAAACCGGCCCGGCATGGCGGCCTCTGACGTCGTCTCCATTCAGGAGGCGCGGCGGACATCGTCCTGACCGGTCCGGGAACCGGACCGGTCAGGACTACTTCAGATTCCGAAAGCACCAGATGGAAGCGCCTTGACGCGGAACGGCACTCCCCGACCCGGTGTGCCGTCCCTCAAGCCTTTACAGACGGAAGATCCCGTAGTGCGGATCGTCGATCGGTGCATTGAGCGAGGCAGAAATCGACATGCCAAGCGCGTTGCGTGTGTCCGCCGGATCGAGGATGCCGTCGTCCCACAATTCCGAGGTCGAGGTATAAGCCTCGACATCGCGCTTGTATTTTTCCAGCACCGGTTCGCGGATCGCGGCGATTTCTTCTTCGGTCAGCTCTTTGCCTTCGCGCTGAAGCTGCCGAATCTTGACGTCCGCCATGGTATTTGCGGCCTGATCCGCCCCCATCACGCCGATCTCGGCCTGGGGCCACATGAACAGCGTGCGCGCGTCCCAGGCCCGTCCGCACATCCCGTAGTTGCCGGCCCCGTAAGACGCATTGGCGATCACGGTAAACTTCGGCACGACCGAGCCGCCCTGCGCCATCAGCATCTTGGCGCCATCCTTGGCGATGCCTCGTTCTTCGTATTCGCGGCCCACCATATAGCCGGTGATGTTCTGGAAAAAGACCAGAGGCGTGCGGTTCTGGTTGCACAACTGCATGAAATGCGCTGCCTTGAGCGAACTGTCGTTGAACAGCACCCCGTTGTTGGCAAGGATGCCGACCTTGTAACCCCAGATATGGGCAAAGCCGCAAACCATCGTGGTGCCATAGTCGGGCTGGTATTCGTGAAAGCGCGAGCCATCGACGATCCGCGCCAGAACCTCGCGCATATCAAACTGGGTTTTCCGGTCCTTGGGGATGATCCCATAAAGCTCCTTGGGGTCGTAGTATGGCTCTTCAAAAGCGGCGGTTTCGATGATCGTTTTCGGGGTGCGCATCCATTGGCTGACAATCTCGCGCGCCAGTGAAAAGGCGTGTTGTTCGGTCGCGGCGCGATAGTCGCCGGTGCCCGATACCGAGGTGTGCATGACCGCGCCGCCAAGCTCCTGAACACCGACCTCTTCGCCGGTAGCCGCCTTGACCAGCGGGGGACCGCCAAGGAAAATCGCGCCTGTGCCTTCGATGATGATGTTGTAGTCGCTCAGCGTCGGCACATAGGCACCGCCAGCCGTGCAGTGTCCGCCGACCACGGCAATCTGCGGGATATTGGCCTGGCTCAGCTTGACCTGGTTGCGGAACACCCGCCCGCCCAGATACCGGTCGGGAAACACCCCGTGCTGCAGCGGCAGGAAACCGCCCGCGCTGTCGCAGATATGGATGACCGGCAGACGGTTTTCCAGCGCGACATCCAGAAGACGCACGACCTTTTTCACGGTATGCGGATACCAGGCACCGCCCTTGACGCTGGCATCATTGGCATGAATGGCGACCTCGCGGCCTTGCACGATGCCGATCCCCGTAACCACGCCTGCGCCGGGCACCACCCCGTCATATTCACGACAGGCCGCCAGGGTTGAAAATTCCAAAAACGGAGTGCCGGGGTCCAGCAGCAGTTTCAACCGCTCGCGCACGCCCAGTTTGTTCTGGCGGGCGAGGCGGTCGATATCGCGTTGCGGACGTTCGAAACGCGCCGCGTGCTGGCGAGCGTGGAATTCCTTCAGCCGTTCAGACATGGCGGCGAAATTTGCCTTGTAGTCGGCGGCATTGGTGTCGATCTGACTTTCAATTCTGCGCATGGTCACTCCTCCTCCGGAGCCAATTGGGCCAGGATGTCTTTCAGACCAAAACTGTCGCCTTCGGCGAATGGCATTTCGGCAACGACCCCGTCGCGCGGCGCCGTCAGTGTGGTTTCCAACTTCATGCTTTCGATCACCAGAAGTGGCTGGCCTTCTTCAACCGCATCGCCGGGTTTAACCGCAACTGACACCACGACACCCGGCATGGGCGCCACCAATCGGTCGTCGCTCGCGCCACCGTCGCTTCCGGCCAGGCGTTCGGCGGGATCAACCCGCCCGACTTCGTAGGTTCGCCCGTCCATGTGCACAAAAGTTGCTTCCGGCCCCACGGCCAGTCGCAATTCGCGCACAACACCCTTGGCCCGCAGCTTGTAACCGCCCGGCAGACCCGTCGGATCCAATTGGCAGGCAACAGCGCCAGTGGGGGTGTTGAGCACGAACCGGCTGCCATCATGACCCAGCCAGCAATCAGTCTCTTCTCCGTCGATCTGAAAAATCCGTTGCATCAGTTTCTCCACCCACCCATCTTGCGGTACATTTCCGGTATCTGCATTACGTCACTCACCAGGCGCTCGTCCGATAGGGCCGCCGCCGCTATCAGCAAGTCAGAGACATCTTCGCCCGGCGCGGTTAGCGTTTCGGATTGTTCAGCCAGGAAGCCAGTTGAAACGTCACCAGAGGCGAAATCCGGATGTGCAAGGATTGCATCCAGGTAACCGGTGTTGGTCGTTACCCCGAGAATCACATAGCTTTGCACCGCGCTCCGGGCACGGGCGATGGCCTGCGCGCGATCCGGGCCATGCACGATCAGCTTGGACAACATCGGGTCGAAGTCGGTCGTTACCTTGCCGCCATCCAGAATGCCGCTGTCTACGCGGATCCCCTCGCCCTGGGGTTCGTCCAGCAGCAGGATATTGCCGATCGCGGGGCGAAAATCGGCGGTCGCATCCTCGGCACAGATGCGCAGTTCGATCGAGTGTCCGGTTTGGGGAATATCCGCCTGCACGGCGCTCAGCCCGTCGCCCGCCGCGACACGCAGCTGCTCGGCAACCAGATCAAAGCCGGTTACCATCTCGGTCACCGGATGTTCGACCTGAAGGCGGGTGTTCATTTCCAGGAAATAAAAGGCCCCATCCTGTGCATAGATGAATTCGACAGTCCCTGCCCCGCGGTATTTGACGGCGCGGGCAATTCCGGCAGCGGTCTCGCAGATCTCATCCCGTTGCTCGGGGGTCAGCGCCGGTGACGGCGTTTCCTCGATAATCTTCTGGAACCGGCGCTGGATCGAACATTCACGTTCCCAGAAATGGACCACGTTGCCCTGTCCGTCGCCCATCACCTGCACCTCGATATGGCGCGGGCGTTCGATATAGCGTTCGACGAAAAGCCGCCCGTCGCCGAAATATCGTTCGCCTTCGCGGCGCGCGGTTTCGATTTCGGTCTCCAGCGTGCTGTCCTCGCGTACGACGCGCATGCCCTTGCCGCCACCGCCGGCCGAGGGCTTGATGAGCAGCGGATAGCCAACGGCGCGGGCGCGTTCGACAAAGCTCGCCGGATCATCATCCTCGATGGCCGAGGGGGCGACGGGAAACCCGCGTTCCTCGACGAAGGCGCGGGCGCGGACCTTGTCCCCCATCAGGTCGATGACCTCGGACGTCGGGCCGACAAAGGTCACTCCGGCTTTTTCCAGCGCCGCGACAAAACCGGCATTCTCTGACAGAAAGCCATAGCCGGGATGAACCGCGTCCGCGCCGATCCCTTTGGCGGCTTCGACGATCTGAGGAATATCGAGATAGGCGGCCACGGGCGTCGGGCCGTCGATCATCACGACCTCATCTGCGATCAGATGCGCCGGCCCCTCTTGCTCGGCGACATGACGCAACACGGCAGTCGCAAGCCCGCGGGCCTTAGCGGTGCGCAACACGCGCGCCGCGATCTCGCCCCGATTGGCGACCAGGAGTTTCGAAATGGTCATGGTGTCGTCCTCTTAGTTCCGGGCCGCGGCATTCAGTCCGTCACGTGCGGCCAGATCGGCTGGCACGGGAATTTCGATATCAAGCAGCATCTGCGCGAACCCTTTGCCCTGCGGGTCTATGCGGACCGAGGCGATGCCGCCACCGCCAAGCGATTCATGCAACAGGAAATTCAGCGAATGGCTTCCAGGCAAGTCGAACCGTTCTACCCTGCCGTCGCAGACATGGGCGAAATAGTCCTTCACCACCTCTTCGCTGAGAGCCGAGCGGATATATGGTAGGTAGTCCGGCTTGCGCGCGAGGATGCCGATATTGGCGATGTCCCCCTTGTCGCCCGAGCGGCCCCAGGCCAAATCGACGAGGCGGACCTTGACAACGTCCGGACCGGGCTCGCGGCTATCTGCGGGCGGTGCGGCAGGCGGATCAAGGTGGACTGGCGTAGTGGCCACGCTCACGGGCACATCCTTGCCGTCGACCTCGACCGCGACGGGGGTTTCGGCCTTGCTCTGAAGGAAGGAAAATAGACGGACCACCGGCTGCACCTTTGGCCGTCCGGCGAAGAACCCGGTCAGACCCTGCGCGGTCGAAATCGCCATCGGTGCGATTTCGCCGGCAAAGATGTTCAGCGCGGCGCGATCGTCATGGACCGCGCCGATCTTGAGCACCACCTCGCGGGTCCGGGCGCGCGCATTTGCGCCGTAGGCCGCCTCGGCCCCCAGCACCTCGACGCTGACCTGCCGGAAATCTCCCATGTTGCGGTCGCGGAAAATCCGGCGACAGCGGGTCAGGATCGCCTCGGCCACACGTTCGGCCTTGGCGGGTGCGTCAATCGCGGCCAGTGTCAGGGTAGAGACCGCGCGCCAGCCATCGGCATGGGTCGCCGACACCTTGTAGCTGTCGGTGCGCCCAAGCCCCCTGCCGCCCTTGACCAGCACCCGGTCGGGTCCGACCTGTTCCAGGGTGACCCCGGACCAGTCGCAGATCACGTCGGGCAACAGGTAGGCGCGCGGGTCCCCGATTTCATAGAGCATCTGCTCTCCGACTGACCCGGGCACGACCAGCCCGCCGGTGTCAGGCGTCTTGGTCATGATGAAACTGCCGTCTTCGGACACCTCGACGATGGGCATGCCCATATTGTCCCAACCCGGCACGTCCTGCCAGTCGGTGAAGTTGCCGCCGGTTCCCTGGGGGCCGCATTCGATCAGGTGGCCGGCCAGCGATCCCTGGCTGAGCTTGTCCCAGTCATCGTCGCCCCAACCGTATTCATGCATCAGGGGACCAAGCGCGACCGCGCTGTCGGCGCAGCGTCCGGTGATCACGATGTCGGCCCCGGCATCCAGCGCGGCAGCGATGGGGCGGGCACCCAGATAGGCATTCATGCTCCAGATATCATCTGGAAATGCGACACCCGAGAACATTTCCGTCTGACCGTTTTTGCGAATTTCATCGGCCCTGGGCAACAGGTCATCGCCTAGCACGACTCCGACGGACAGATCGATCCCGGCCTGGGCGGCGGCTTTGGCAAGCGCATCGCTGCAGCCACGCGGGTTCACGCCCCCTGCATTGGCAACGACCTTGATCCCTTTTGCCTTGATATCCGACAACCAGGGTGCCAGCGCCTTGACGAAGTCCGGCGCATAGCCCGACTCGGGCGCTTTGGCGCGGGCCCGCGCCATCAGCGACATTGTCACCTCTGCCAGATAGTCAAACACCAGATAGTCGATCTCGCCCTTTGAGACCAGTTGACCGATCGCTTCCGGCGTATCGCCCCAGAAACCCGACGCGCATCCGATGCGCAGCTTTCGTTCCGACATATTCCTCTCCTCCCCGTTTGATCAGCGGCCCGTCCATTCGGGTTTGCGCTTCTCAATAAAGGCATCAAAGCCTTCGCGCGCGTCTTCGGTCTGCGCCACACGCGGTAACAGTGTTTCTGCAAACCGCATCTGCTGCGGATAGGTCATGTCCTCCATCGCGTGACAGGCGTATTTTCCCAGCCGGATCGCGCTCGGCGACTGCGCGGCGATCTGGGCAACCAGTTCTGCAACCTTGTCGTCCAGCCCCGCGGCATCGGTCACATAGTTGACCAGATTGAACTGCAGGGCTTCCTCGGCCGTCAGAGGAACGCCGGTGATGAACATCTCCATCAGCCTCCGCCGGGGCAGCACGCGCATCATGGGTGGCACGATCGTCATGGGAAACAGACCCACCTTCACTTCCGGCGTTCCGATGCGAGCATGATCCGCCATCACAGCCAGATCGCAGGCACAGATGATGCCCGCTCCTGCCCCCATAGCGACGCCATTGATGCGCGCGATCGTTGGCTTTCGGCACGCCTGTATCGTCTCGAACAACCTTCCGGCAAAATGATCCGGGTCCGCCGGATCCTGAACAAACGGGCCGCCATCCGCCCCCGCCTTGATGTCGCCCCCGGCACAGAAGGCGCGCTCGCCCTCGCCGGTCAGAACGATCACGCGGCAATCGCTGTCCCTCTCGGCAGCACATATGGCGACCATGATCCCGTCTGCGACCTCACGGTTGAGGGCATTTCGATTGTCAGGACGTCGAATCGTGATACGCACTTCTTTGCCGAGCGCCTGCGATTGAACAACGCTCTCAGTCATTTCCGAAGCTCCCCCCCCCTCTGTATTGCAGGACACCGCGCTTTCTTACGTCAGGTCGTCAAAAGCTTGGCTTGATCTATTTTCTAACATATGTTTGATTTTGGTCAACACGGCGGACGACATTTTTCGGGAGGATGATATGACCACTCAAAGTGAGGCCATCTCGGCTGATCTGGAAGCCATCAGGGCGAACTATTCTTTGACTGATGAGCAACGGCAGATCGTCGATCACGTGGATCGGGTGTCGCGCGAGGTGCTACACCCACTGCAAGCGCGTATGGATGACGAGGAATGGTGGCCCGATGATCTGTTCAAGCAGATGGGCGAGCTGGGCCTGCTGGGGATTACCGCACCCGAAGAGCTTGGCGGATCGGGACAGAACGAGTTCACCCAGGCGCTGGTGTCCGAGGTGATTTCGAAGTGGAATCCGGCTGTGGGCCTCTCACACGGGGCGCATGACAACCTGTGCCTGAATAACCTGCTGCGCAATGGATCCGAAGAGCATGTGAAGAAATACGTGCCGGGCCTTTGCTCGGGCGAGCTGGTTGGTGCTTTGGGCCTGACCGAACCGGGTGCGGGATCCGATGCGCTCGGATCCATGGCCACAACTGCCCGCCGCGACGGTGATGATTATGTCATCAACGGCTCGAAGATTTACATCACCAACGGCCCCATTGCCGATGTGATCCTGCTTTATGCCAAAACCGACAAGTCGAAGGGCGCCAAGGGCATTTCTGCTTTCATCATCGAGACGGACAATCCCGGTTTCAAGGTGGCGCAAAAGCTTGACAAGATGGGCTTTCGCGGCTCGCCAACCGGAGAACTGGTGTTTGAGGATTGCCGCGTACCCGCATCCGCCATGGTTGGACCGGAAAACACCGGCGTTTCGGTGGTAATGAGCGGGTTGGATCTGGAGCGTGCTATGGTTGCCTCAGTCTGCGTTGGCATGGCCGAACGCGCCCTGGAACTAGGGCTGGAATACGCCAAGATTCGCGAACAATTCGGCAAACCGATTGCAAGTTTCCAGATGATGCAGTCGAAACTGGCCGAGATCTACACCGAGGTCGAAACCGCGCGCGCATTCGGTTATCGGGCACTGGCCGCCTGTACGGGCCTACCAAAAGGGGCCGGGGGCCGTGGCGAAATCCACAAACTGACCGCGGCGGCCTGTCTTTACGCAGGCGAGGCATTCAACAAGGCGGTGACCGAAGCCT
The DNA here is from genome assembly GCF_043557115.1 of Sulfitobacter sp. 1A13679. NCBI lineage: Bacteria > Pseudomonadati > Pseudomonadota > Alphaproteobacteria > Rhodobacterales > Roseobacteraceae > Sulfitobacter > Sulfitobacter sp. 1A13679. The sequence continues at coordinate 133,196 of NZ_JBIFFO010000010.1, read as the reverse complement.
GTCATATTCATGGTGGCTCTGGCTACATGCAGGACACCGAGATCAACCGGCTGTTCCGCGCCAACAAATTGTTGGAGATCGGCGCGGGAACAAGCGAAGTCCGCAAGATCATCATTGCCGAAGAACTTTTGCGCGCCTGAGGGGGACGAGACAATGAACAAGCAACTGCGCAACGACACCGCTCTGCCAACACATTTCATGACGGACGAACAGCAGGCCCTGGCCGATCAGGCCGGCAAGTTCTTCATGTCCGAATTCCACCATCTGAATGCGGAAATGGACGATACTGATGACCTGCCGTCTTCGGTTTTCCCCAAGCTGGGCGAAATGGGCTACCTGGGACTGAACGTGCCGACGGAATTCGGCGGTGCCGGGCTCGATTTTACCTCGGCCTGTATCATCACCGAGGAAATGTCGCGCGCCTCGGCGGCCATCGGACTGACCCATGTGGCGCACGACAACCTCTGCGTCAATAATATCTATCGCAACGCCAATGACGAGTTGCGCCGAAAATACCTGCCAGGTCTGTGCGACGGCACGCTGGTGGGTGCCCTGGGTCTGACCGAACCCGGCGCGGGGTCTGATGCGCTTGGCTCGATGCGGACCACGGCCAAAAAGGATGGCGACGACTACATCCTGAACGGCGCCAAGATCTACATCACCAATGGGCCGATTGCCGATCTGGTGCTGGTCTATGCCAAGACATCGCCCGAAAAAGGGGCCAAGGGCATTTCCGCCTTTATCGTGGAAACCGACACGCCCGGTTTCAAGGTGGCGCAGAAGCTGAACAAGATGGGATTCCGGGGCTCGCCGACGGGCGAACTGGTATTCGAAGATTGCCGTGTTCCGGCCAGAAACATGGTCGGCAAGCTGGATGGCGGGGTTGCCGTTACCATGTCCGGACTTGATCTGGAACGTGCCATCGTCTGTTTCAACGCTCTGGGCATTGCGCAGCGGGCGCTGGATATTTCCATCGATTACGCCAAGACACGCCAGCAATTCGGCAAACCGATCGCCAGTTTTCAGATGGTTCAGGCGATGCTGGCCGACATGTATACGCAGATCGAGGCCGCGCGGAGCCTGTCCTTGCGCACCGCTGCCATGTGTGAAGGCCTCGAAGAGGGCGAAGGCGGGCGCGGCGAAATACACAAGCTCACCGCTGCGGCGATCTACAAGGCCGCTGAGGCGACATCCTTCGTGCTGGACAAAGCTGTCCAGATTCACGGCGGCTCGGGTTACATGCGTGATACAGAAGTGAACCGGCTATACCGGACCGGTCGCGTGCTTGAGGTCGGCGCAGGCACCCAGGAGGTTCGCAAACTCATCATCTCTGGCGAATTGCTGAAGAACTAGGGGCGGAACATGAGCGAAGCGAAATCAAGGCGTTACGCGTCGGATCTCATGGCGGGTCAAGTTGCCCTGGTCACGGGGTCCGGATCTGGAATGGGCCGGGCGACGGCGATCGAAATGGCCGCTTGCGGGGCAAGGCTTGCGCTGTTCGCGCGCCGCGAAGAGCCGCTGGAAGAGACCGCCGAAATGATCCGGGCGGCGGGGGGCGAGGCCTTTGTCGTGCCCGGAGACACCCGCGACGAAGACAGTATCGAAGCTGCGATGGGGCGGATCAAGGACCACTATGGGCAGTTGGATGTTTTGGTGAACAATGCCGGCGGCCAGTATATCGCGGCCGCCCGCGATATCACCAACAAGGGCTTCGAAGCCGTGATCCGCAACAACCTGATCGGATCTTGGCAGATGACCCGGGCAGCGGCGGATCACTTCATGTACGACAATGGTGGATCGGTTGTGTTTGTCACCGCCATCTCTGCGCGCACCGCGCTTACCGGCTTTACACACACCGTCGCCGCCCGCGCCGGTGTGACGGGCATGATGAAAACGCTGGCCGCCGAATGGGGCGAGTACGGCATCCGGCTGAACTGTGTCGCGCCGGGCACGATCAAGACCGATGCGCTTGGCCGCTATCCGATTCCGCCGGAACAGTGGAAAAAGCTGAACCGCTCGGTGCTAAACCGGATGGGGGCGGCCGAGGACATCGCAGGCACGATCATTTTCCTGGCCTCGAAACTTGGCGGTTTCATCACCGGAGAAGACATTTATGTAGACGGCGGTGAAACCTTGCATATGGGTCATGACGCGCGGGACATGATCAACCCCGCGATGTTCGAGAAACGCGAACGGGGAGATGGCAAGAATGAATAAACAGCCCGTCCTTCTGGAGATTTCCGACAGGATCGCTACGGTTACGCTGAACGACCCCGAGCGGCGCAACCCGGTCACCGGCAACGACATGATCGCTGCCCTTCTGGAGACCTTCGCCAAGGTGCAGGCCGATCCTCAGGTCAGCGTGATGATCCTGACCGGGGCCGACCCGGCCTTTTGTGCAGGCGGGGACATCAAGGAGATGAACGATCCCGACAGCGTGTTCCGCAAGGAGCCGCTGGCGGCGGCGCAGAGTTATGTTGATGGGGTGCAGCGGCTGCCGCTTGCGCTCTACAACATGGATATTCCGACGATCGCCGCAGTCAACGGCCCGGCGGTGGGCGCGGGGTGCGACCTGACCATGATGTGCGACATGCGCATCGCGTCAGAAAAAGCAAGGTTCGGCGAGGTGTTTCTGAATCTCGGAATCATTCCGGGCGATGCGGGCAGCTGGTTCCTGTTGCGTCGTCTGGGCCACCAGAAGGCCGCCGATCTGACCTTCTCGGGGCGCATGGTCGAGGCCAAGGAAGCGCTGGAGCTTGGTATGGTGCTTGAACTTGTGCCTCATGAAAAATTGATGGAACGGGCCCGTGAACGGGCCGCTGTCATCGCCGCGAAACCGCCGCGCGCGGTGCGGGTCGCCAAGCGTCTGATGCGCAATGCCGAACGGATGGACCTGCCGGATTTCCTGAATTCCGCGGCGGCCTATCAGGCGCTCATGCATCAGACCGAAGACCACCACGAGGCGGTTGCTGCGTTCGTCGAAAAACGAAAACCCAATTTCACGGGGCGTTAAAGGAAAGATCGCATGTCAGACATCACCCAAAAGAAGATGGAGCAAATCGCGCAGATGTGGAATGCGCGCGGCAAGGGTCTGATAACGCATATGGCGCTTGAGATCGAAGAGGTCTCGACGGAAGGTGTTCGGGTTCGGATGCCGTTCAATCCGGACTTTTGCGTCGATGCGGAACAATCGCTGCTCCACGGTGGTATCCTGACGGCACTTCTGGACAGTGTCTTTGGACTGGCGAACTTTGTTGCCATCGAAGGCGTCAGTACCATGGCCACTCTTGACCTCAGAGTTGATTACCTGCGCCCGGCCCGTTCGCGCGCGGATGTCATCGTTCAAGCGCATTGTTTTCGCAAGACCCGCCACATCGCCTTCAATTCCGGCAGCGTCTGGTTCGCGGGCCATGAGGATGCTGAAATAGCTAGGGGAACCGCCTCGTTTGCATTGACGCGCGGCGAAACCAGCCTGTTTGACGCAATGACAAAAGGAAAAACCTCGTGATGGACGTGCAAACTGTCAATGCCAATGTATCCCGGGTGCCGTTCTTCCGATTTCTCAACTTTGAGGTCAGAAGTCTAGACAGTCTCCATGCTGAGGCGGAAATGACCTTTGATGACCGCCATATCGGTAACCCGATCATGGAGTACTACCATGGCGGCATAATCGCGAGTTTTATGGAGGCCACTGCCGCCATCGCGGTACAGCCCGATTTCGCCGACGTTCCGGCCAAGCCGATCAACCTGACCGTCGATTACCTCAGACCCGGTGTGAAGGGACCGCTTTTTGCGCGCGCTAACGTCACGCGCAAAGGCAAGCGGATGGCAAGCGTCAGCGTGCTCAGCTGGCAGACGGATCGGGAAAAGGCGGTTGCCGAAGGGCTGTATCACTTCCTTCTGGTCTGACCGGGGCAACCGCTTTCAGGGCTACCTTGTCCTGTGGACGGGGTCGCTTCCCGGTTACAAATGCCTTCCAATAGCAGATTGATGAGCATGCTGGAGAATTCAGGCAGTGATAGATATCCTTCCACTCCTGCCTTGTTCGGGTCGAACCATTCCACCGTCCAGTTTAAGGCACCCAACATCACTTGGCGCAAGGGGACGATCTTGATATCCGACCGTATGGCACCGTCGTCCTGAGCTTCACGGAGTATCCGATCCCAGAGTTTTCCATACTCATGGCGAATACCCCTGTGCCTCTCCCTGAAATGATTGGGGAGCATTCCATAGCTTCTGATATTCGCCGAGGTGAATTCACTTGCCTTGAAGAGGAAATCCAGGTGCGCCCAGATTGCAGTCGCTATCTTGGCGTGATGATCGTACGGGGCATCGAATTTCCGAACGGCGGCTTCGACACCTGATAGCAAGTCCCTCAGTCCGGCGTTTAGAACTTCGTCAACGATCGCTTCTTTGGAGTTGAAATGGTAATAGACGCTGCCCGCTTTCATGTCCGCTTCTTCCGCGATCTTTCTCAGCGTGGTCGCCTTGTAGCCATTGTCCCTCAGAACGCGCGCTGCGGCCTTTAGAATTTCTGCACGGGTCTTAGCCGCCTTGCTGTCGGGATCCGGGGTTTTGGCGGTAGTGGCGGGGCACAGCTTCAAGCCTTCGGTATCCGCCTTGCGATGTGGACACATTCCGTCAAGTATCAGCTTACTCATTCGTTCCGCGAGTATGCGCACCGGATACGAGTCGACATCGTACCATTCTACGGTCCAGTTCATGGCACTCAGGATGAACTGGCGGATCACAGCAGTGGATATGTCGCTTCGAAGGTGGTCGGCGCGTTTGGCGTCATTCAGGAATTTGCCCCAGGCACCCGCATATGATGCACGCAATTCGCGATGCGGGGCGCGTGTTTCGTCCGACAACATCGGATAGTTCCGAATATTGGCTGACGTAAAGTCGCTGTCGGTCAATAGGTAGGCAAGGTGTGTTTCAATCAGCAGTCCGAAAGTCTTGCGAAAATCCTCCGAACTTGTCGGTGCCGACCGAACGATTTCACTGACCGCCTGATATAGTTGACGGACGCCAAGATCGAGAACTTCGCTCAGAATCTGGTCCTTGGATTGAAAATGATAATAAATGCTGCCGGCCTCAATGCCAGCTTCCTGCGCGATGTCGCGCATAGTCGTTGCGTGATAGCCTTCATACCGAAAAAGTCGCGCAGCCGCCGAAAGGATACCCTCACGTGTCCTCTCAGACTTGCTCAAGTCTTCGCTCAGTGTCCTGGGGGGGTCAGTCTTGTGTACCATTTCATTTCGATACTTGCGGGACACGAGACTGTCCATTGCATTAAATCTAACAAATGTTAGAATAATCCAAGGAACGTTCCGAATCAAGTTCTTGACAAAGGTTTATCGGAAGAGGAGGACCTCCATGCGAGGGTTGAGTGGAAAACGGGTCATTGTGACCGGCGGTGGAAGCGGCATTGGCCGCGCAGTTTGCGAACGGTTCGGCGAAGAGGGCGCCGAAGTTGCCGTTTTCGATCTGAACAAGGATGGGGCGGAGGAAACTGTCCGACTGATCACCGAGGCTGGCGGGAAGGCGCAGGCCTTCAAGGTAGATATCACCGACCGTAGTCAAGTCGACACGGCGGTGGCCGAGTTCGAATCCGGCGGCCCGATTGATGTGCTGGTGAACAACGCCGGCTGGGACGTCAGCAGAATGTTTCTCGACACCGATGCCGATCTTTGGAAAAAGGTTATCGACATCAATCTTTACGGCCCGCTCAACATGCATCACGCGGTGCTTCCGGGCATGGTCAAGAGCGGCGGCGGTCGCGTGGTTAACATCGCCTCTGACGCTGGTCGTGTCGGGTCATCCGGCGAGGCGGTTTATTCAGCCTGCAAGGGCGGCATCATTTCGTTCACGAAGACCGTGGCGCGCGAGCTGGCGCGCAAAGGTATACAATTGAATGCGGTCGCCCCGGGACCGACCGACACACCTCTGTTCGCTCAATTTGCCGAGGGCGAGGCAGGTCAAAAGATCGCCGAAGGTCTCAAGCGGGCGATTCCGATGAAGCGCCTGGCGCAGCCGACGGATTACCCTGGCATCATCTGCTTCCTGTCGTCGGACGACGCAGGGTTCATTACCGGCCAGGTGATTTCGGTTTCGGGCGGCTTGTCCATGCACGGTTGAAGCCATGACAGCAGCGCCGGACACCAGGCGTTGCTGCCAAACCGTGCCAAAAGAGTTACCTCCCCGACTGGCCGCGCCTTTTGTGCGGCCCTTTTTCATTCTAGAAAGGTTGCGAATGTTTCAGCCAGGCTCTGACATCCAGCGGACAAGCACTCTGACCGCATTTCTGACGGGCTGCGGCATTGACAGTTACGAGGAACTCGTCCGCCGTTCGAATGAAGACCCAGACTGGTTCTGGGGCCGGATCATTGACCATGCCGGGATACGGTTCGCGCGGCCCTACAGCCGGTTGCGAGATATCTCCGAAGGGCCCGAATCGATCCGGTGGGCCGTCGGGAGTACTTTGAATCTGACGGAAACCTGTCTTGACGCCCGAATTGTCGATGGCTTGGGCGACAAGGTCGCAATCGACTGGGTCGGCGAAGACGGAAGCCGCCGCCGCTGGACCTATTCCGACCTTACCGCCGAAGCCTCCCGCGTTGCCTCGGCCCTTGCCACGCGCGGTGTAAGGCCCGGTCAGGCGGTGGGCATCTATATGCCGATGATCCCCGAAATCGAGGCCGCGCTTCTGGGGATTGCCCGGCTGGGCGCGGTTGCGGTGCCGCTGTTTTCCGGTTTTGCGCCTCATGCCATCGTATCGCGCCTGAACGACGCGGATGCCGTGGCGGTGCTGACAGCGGATGCCACACCCCGGCGAGGCAAGCCGGTCTGGATGGAGGCGAGCCTCGCCCAGGCTTTGACCGACGTGCCATCGGTTCATACCGTGATCAGCCTGCGACGGTTCGGCGGTGCGGTAGCCGATCCCGCCCGCGATCTGGACTGGAGCGAAACCGTGGGCCGCGCCAGTCCGGAGCTTGCCGCCGTTCCGGTCAAGGCCGAAGCCACCTTTCTGATCGCCTATACGTCAGGCACCACCGGACGGCCCAAGGGCGTCGTGCATACCCATCTGGGCGTGCAGGCCAAGGCCACGGCCGATTTCCTGCTTTGCCTCGACATGAAACGGGATGACCGGCACCTCTGGATGACCGACATGGGGTGGGTCATGGGACCGCTTACCCTTTTGTCGGTGCTCTTGTCCGGTTCGACTCTGGTGCTGGCCGAGGGCGCACCATCAATGCCCGGCGATCCCTTCAGGCTGTTGCGTCTTGCGTCCGAGATGGAGGTCACGCATCTCGGCGTGGCCCCGACCCTGGTACGGCAGTTCATGACGCAGGATACTGAATCTTTGTCGGGCTACGACTTGTCGTCCCTGCGCATCGTCGCCTCGACCGGCGAGCCCTGGACCGAGGATGCCTGGCTCTGGCAGCTCGATCATATCTGTCGCCGCCGCGCCGTGCCGCTGAACATCTCGGGCGGGACCGAGCTTTTTGGCGCGATCCTGACCTCGACCGTGCTGCACGAGCTCAAGCCCGGCGGATTTTCGGCCCAGGCCCTGGGTGTCGGGGCCAAGGTTCTGCGCCAGGACGGCAGCGAAGCCGCACCGGGCGAGGTCGGCGAACTGGTCGTGACCCAGCCGCCTCTGGGTCTGACCCCGGCCATCTGGGGGGACCGCGATCGCTACCTTGAAACCTACTGGTCCACCTTCCCCGGCCTCTGGCGGCACGGCGACTGGGTGCGCTGCGATCCGGACGGGACATGGTATATCCTGGGCCGGTCGGACGACACGCTGAACATCGCCGGCAAACGCATCGGCCCGCCCGAGATCGAGGCGGCCCTGACCGAAACCGGAGAGGTGGTGGACGCCGCTGCCATCGCGGCACCTGATGACATCAAGGGCGTGGCCGTCGTCTGCGTCTGCGTGGCGGCCCCAAATGTGTCGCCGGACGCGGAGCTCGTGAACCGGCTCAAGGATCGTGTCGGAGAGATCGTCTCGAAGCCCTTCCGCCCGCGCGAGATCCACTTTGTCGAAGCGCTGCCCAAGACCCGCAGCATGAAAACCATGCGCCGTGTCGTGCGTGCCGCCTTTCTCGGTGAAGATCCGGGCGATCTGTCGTCGATCAGCAACCCGGAAACCATTCAGCCCATCGCAGACCTGCAAAAGGAAAAGTCATGATCACTGTTTTCGGAGCCACGGGCACGACTGGCGCGCCCCTCGTCGATACGCTTCTGGCAAAAGGCGCGTCCGTGCGCGCTGTCACCAGCGCCCCCTCCAAGTTAGATGCGCTAAGGGCCAAAGGATGCGAGGCGGTCGCAGCGGATTTCACGGACCCTGCCGCGCTGGCGCGGGCCTGTGACGGGGCAGAAAAGATATACCTGGTCACGCCTGCCCATCTGAACATGCGCCAGTGGAAGGCGAACGTGATCGAGGCGGCCAAGGCCGCGGGCGTGCGCCATATCGTTGTGGCCACGGGGCTTGGCGCGTCGCCCAAGGCGGGGCTGACCTTTGGAAAGTGGCATTCCGAAACCCAGGAGCTGCTGAAGCAAAGCGGCCTTGACTGGACCTTTGTCCAGCCGACCTATTTCATGCAGAACCTGCTGTGGCAGGCCGGCAACATTGCAAAGGACGCCGTGTACTATGACGATCTGGGCGGCCCCGTGGCCTGGATCGACGCCCGCGACATCGCGGATGTCGCCGCCGAGGCGCTGACCGCTCCGGGTTACGAAGGCAAGGCTCTTGGCCTGACCGGGCCCGAAGCTCTTGCAGGGGATGACATCGCGGCCCTTCTGTCCGGGGTGACGGGACGAACAGTGTCGTGCGTGTCCCTGTCGGCCGAAAATGCCAAGGCGGGCATGGTGGCTGGCGGAATGCAGGACGAGGTCGCCAGAGCCATGGTCGAATTGGCTTCCATCGCGCCCAAGGGCTACCTTGCCGGCATCGAGACCACGGTCAGTGATGTGATGGGACGCCCGGCGCGCCGATTTGCCGATTTCGTCGCCGAGAACCGGGATGCTTTCGTCAAGTAACCTGATGGAGCCGCCGCGTTATCTCGAACTGGCTCCGCCTGAGGAAGCGGCCAAACAGATCGACCATTTGTTCGTGTTCCGCGATACCGGTGTGCTGAGCGGTGGTGGACACGGGCGGTTCGCAACCGACCTCTTTACCCTTTCGGTAACGCGCTACGACAGCGGCGGCGGGCGCGTATCGCTGGCAGAACCGCGCCCCTATTTTTCGCCCCGCCCAAGGCCATTCCTGGGTGTCGTGGCCGGGCTGCGACTGTCGTCACGACCGCAGCGATTTCCCGACTCCAAAGGGCTGGACATGCTGGCCTCAGAACTGGCCCGGGTTCAGAACGGGGACGATGACCTGCCTGCGCTCATCGCGGTGCTTGACGGCCTTGCGAGAGACCTGCGCTTTGCCGCACCAACCGGAGCTTACAGCGACCGGACCAAACGTCGAAAGGTGCGGGCGGAAACCGGCGTGTCGCGGCGGCGGCTTGCGACCTTGCGACGCTTTCGCCGGGCTCTCGGGCAGCTTGCGTCAAAGACCCTGCTGCTGAGCGATCTGGCGCTGGACGCCGGATACTACGATCAATCTCACTTGTCCGCCGCTTGCCGGATCTTCGCCGGCAAACCGCCCGGCGCGTTGCGCGCTCTGTCTATTCCGCGTCGTTTTGACCTTTCGCTACAAGATACGCGCCTCAAAGACCGCCTAAGATTGGTCATTGACGAATGAAATCGAAGAGGAAGACCCGCCATGACACAATTCAAACCGAAAAACCCCGACTATGACGCACGCGTGCGCAACAGTTTCGATCGCCAGAAGGTGATGAACACGTTGGGGATCAGCATTGCCGAGTTGTTACCCGGCCGCATCGTTCTGGAAATGGCACATCAGGTTGCACTGACCCAGCAGCATGGGTTTTTGCATGCCGGAATCCTGTCGACAGCGCTGGACAGCGCCTGCGGATACGCGGCCTTTTCGCTGATGCCAGCGGACGCGGCAGTGTTGACGGCCGAATTCAAGATCAACCTACTCAACCCGGCGGACGGCGAACGGTTTCGCTTCGTCGCTGACGTGGTGAAACCAGGCAGGACGCTGACCATATGCGAGGCGCGTGCCTATGCCGTGAAGAGCCAGGATGAAAAGCTCGTCGCAACGATGACCGGAACGCTCATGGCGCTGATCGGGCGGGCGGGGGTCGCGGACTGAGCGCAACCCGGCCGCAGCACATCCGATCCGGGCGGCCGGGCCGATTATTCAGACAGCTGGATCAGCTGTTCCAGCGGCTCGCGACCTCGGCCAACCGTTTCCCGTAGGCGCGCGCGGTATCCAGATCGCCGCCAGCAGGTTCAGACCTGCCAAGCGGTAATGTTAGCCTTTAGCAGTGCGGTCGCCGATTATTCCTGCTCCGTATAGCACTCGGGATCATGTTCCTGGCGCACAGCCTGTTTCTCAAGCTCTTCATTTTCACACTTCCCGGAACGGCGCAGTTCTTCATTTCGATCGGGCTGCCCGGCTGGTTTGCTTATATGGTCTTTGCAGTCGAGGCGATTGCCGGTGCCCTTTTGGTCCTCGGCGTACAGGCTCGGTGGGTCGCGTCGGCGACCGTGCCCATCCTGGCCGGTGCGACCTGGGCTCACTCCGGAAACGGCTGGATGTTCGGATACGAGAACGGCGGGTGGGAATACCCGGCCTATCTGACGCTGCTTGCCATCGTGCAAGGGCTTCTGGGCGACGGCCGTTTCGCCCTCAGCCCTTCCTTCGCGCCCGGTAACGTGCAGATGGCGGGAGAGACAACATGAGCCTCCACCTCATTAGCCATGCGCTCTGCCCATATGTGCAGCGCGCGGCGATCTCGCTCACTGAGAAAGGTGTCACGTTCGAGAGAACTGACATCGATCTTTCGAACAAGCCCGACTGGTTTCTTGCCATATCTCCGCTGGGCAAGACGCCTGTCCTGGTTGTGGACGGGACGCCGATTTTCGAATCTGCGGTTATCCTCGAATATCTTGAGGATACACAACCCCACGCGCTTCATCCGCACGACGCTCTCGATCGCGCCCGCCACCGTGCCTGGATTGAATTTGGATCTGCTGTCTTGAACGACATTGCGGGGTTCTACTCGGCGCCGAACGAGAAAGCGTTGGAAGAAAAAGTGGCGGCGCTCCGCGCAAAGTTCCTTCGGCTGGACGCGGAGCTTGGGGAGGGACCATGGTTCGATGGCCACCGGTTCAGCCTCGTCGATGTCGTATTCGGCCCGGTCTTCCGCTATTTCGACGTTTTTGACACCATCGGAGAGTTTGGCGTCTTCACAGGGCTTGCCCGTGTAAGGGCCTGGCGACATGAACTGGAGCGTCGGGTTTCTGTGAAGAATGCCGTCAGTGAAGATTACCCGACCCTTCTGCGTGACTTCATCAGACGGCGCAATTCTTACCTGTCCCAGATCATGCAGACAGGAGGGCCGAAGAAGACAGTTACACAGGTGCGATCGGCTGACCGCTGATCACTTGATATCGTTTTGTCGGGCCGCAGTACAGAACCGGACGTTTGAGGTCGCTTGGCGAATGTCCGCTTTGTCCCGCACATCGGATAGTCGCCGACTTTCCCTTGAAGGCCCGCAGCAGCCCCAACCGGCAATTGCCGGCAGTCCATGCCCGTCGGTGCGATGCGCCGGGTTACTGCTGCCCCCACAGCGCAACCGGGAACAAACCACCGATCGCACTGATGAATGGCTCAGGGATCTACGAATCCTCCTGAGCTCAAACACCCGGAAAACCCTAGCCGTGTAGTCCGACAGAGGGCTGCGCTTCAATCGCGGGTCAATCTATCCCAGATGGTGGATCACTTTCAGGGGGTTACTCCAAAGGGCGGGGATAAGAAGCTCGTGGCAACGAGGATAAGAACGCTTTTATCGCTATTGGGGCGAACTGGCGTGGCTGGCTGACGATCGGGTCAGAGCGAAAATTAATCTGCGAGCCGGGCTTCGAGGATATGCCGCTGGATCTTGCCGCTGGTCGATCTGGGAAAATCCTCGAACGCGATGAAGCGAATTTCGCGTGGTCGCTTATAGCCAGCGAGGCTTTCGCGGCACAAGTTCAGCAGCGCCTCGGCATCCGGCCCGTCATCGTCACAGGCGACAAAGGCCACCGGGCTTTCCCCCCATTTCGCGTCGAAGGCCCTTACCACGGCGGCATCGATCACATCGGGATGAGAAAGAAGCACACGTTCGATTTCCGCCGGATAGACGTTTTCACCTCCGGTCTTGATCAGGTATTTCGCCCGATCCACAAAGTCGACGGTGCCGTCCGCATTGCGCCGGAACAGATCGCCCATGTGGAAAAAGCCGTTGCGAAAGTCACGGGCATTGGTGTCGTCGGCGTTCCAGTACCCGGAAAACAGCGTCGGACCCCGAAGCGCCATTTCGCCCGGCGTTCCATCGGGGACTTCGCGGTCGTCGGGATCGACCAGCCGCACCTCGCAAAAGGCGCTGATGCGCTTGGACAGCCGGTCCGGGGTCACACCCGGCGCGATCAGATCGGCGGTTCCCGGCGGCAGGCCGGTTTCGGTCGCCCCGAAGGAATTCAGATAGGGCGTGTCCAGAAGACCGGTCAGTTCCGCGATCTGATGCGGCGGCACCAGATCAGCCATTGCGCCGCAAACCTTGATCCCCTTCAGCGGCAAAGGGTTGGCGTGCCGTTCGTTAATAAAAGCCTCCAGTGCCCCGGGCATCATCACGAACCAGCCGATCCTGTGGCGTGACAGCGCCTCGTTGATGACGGCGGGCTGCAGCCCGTCCACCATCACCACGGTCCCGCCCCGCAGGATCGTTGCCAGCGCATGATCGGTGGAGGCCATGTGGAACATCGGCGCCCAGGCGATGAACCCGTCGCCGGGATCCAGCGCCAGCTGGGCCGCAAAAACCATGGATCGGGCGATATGCGCGCGGTGGCTGATATGCGTCCCCTTGGGCAGGCCCGTGGTCCCCGAGGTATAGAGGATCGTCAGACCGGCCTCGGGGTCGTCAACCATGGTTCCGGTGCGCGGGTCCGGCTCGACCCCGGCAATGGCCGTTTCCAGGTCTGGCCCGACGGTTAGACAGGGTGTCGACGCGACGGCGCGGTAAGCTTCTGAAAGTTCCGGTTCGACAACCGCGAGAACCGGCTCGACCAGATCGATGCAGTGCCGCAGTTCATCGGGGGCAAGCCGCCAGTTCAGACAGGCGACGATCGCGCCGATTCCCGCTGCTGCAAGTTCGACCTCCAGGTATTCTGAGCGGTTATGCGACAGGATCGCGATCCTGTCTCCGGGCGCCACGCCTCGTGCCAGAAATACAGCCGCCAGACGATCGACCCGCTCCAGCAGTTCTGCATAGGTCAGTTTTCTGCTGCCGTCCTCGATGGCGAGGGCGCGGGCGCAGTCATGTGCGCGGGTTCGAAAGATCGAATACAGATCAGCGCGCCCCGCGCGGATGACGTCGGTCAGCATAGTTTCCCCCTTGCCCGAGCCTCGGTTCAGAGATCCTGCGCCAGGCGCACGCCCTCATCAATGGCGCGCAGCGCATCCAGTTCGGCGGCCTCCTTTGCCCCGCCGATCATCGTAACCGGGACGCCGCGCGCTACAACCTCTTTGGCCAGGGCCCGTTCCGGTTCCTGACCGGTGCACAGCACAATTGTATCGGCTGCGATGACCGTCGGGTTTCCGTCCGCGACGATGTGCAGCCCCGCATCGTCGATATGTTCATAGGTCACCCCGCCCATTGCCTCGACCCCATGTTTGCGCAGCGCGTTGCGCAGGATCCACCCTGTCGAAACACCAAGCCCCGCGCCCGGTTTAGCGGTCTTGCGCTGCAGCATGACGACCTTGCGGCGCGACGGCTTCGGTGCCAGAGGGTCGCCCGCCAGGGCACCCGAGGAGACAAACTCGGGGTCCACTCCCCAGGTTTCGCAAAAGACGTCGGAATTCGCGGTCTCGGCGGGTTTGGTCACTAGGAACTCGGCCACATCATGACCGATGCCCCCCGCCCCCATCACCACGACACGGTCGCCCGCCTCGCGGTCACCGGACAGAATTTCGGCGTAGGTCGCGACGCTGGGATGGTCGATACCCGGCAGGTCGGGAATGCGCGGCGTGACCCCGGTGGCGATGACCACATGGTCAAATCCCTCAAGATCGCTCGCCTCTGCCCGCTGTCCCAGACGCTGCGTGACCCCGTGTTTCTGCATCTGACCGGCATAATACCGCAGGGTTTCGTCGAATTCGTCCTTGCCTGGTGCGGCGCGGGCCAGATTCAGCTGACCGCCCAATTTGTCCTGCGCTTCGAACAGGGTGACATCGTGGCCCAGCCGTGCCGCCTCGGCGGCTGTGGCCATGCCCGCGGCACCACCGCCAACGACGGCCACTTTCTTTGGCGTGTCGGTTGGCGTATCCCGGAATTCCGTTTCACGCCCGGCCCTTGGATTGACCAGACATCCGACCGGCCGGTCCGAAAAAATGAAATCCAGGCAGGCCTGGTTGCAGGCAATGCAGGTGTTGATCTCGTCTGCGCGGCCCTCGCGCGTCTTTTTCACGAAATGCGGATCGGCCAGAAACGGGCGCGCCATCGAGATCATGTCCGCATCGCCAGAGGCAAGTATGTCTTCTGCAAGCTGGGGTGTATTGATCCGGTTCGAGGCGACTACCGGGATCGACACCGCCGCTTTGACGTTGGCTGCCGCCTTGCGCCAGGCACCGCGCGGCACCGGGTAGGCGATCGTCGGCACGCGGGCCTCATGCCAGCCGATGCCGGTGTTCAGGATATCCGCACCCGCAGCCTCGATCTTGCGGGCCAGTGCGGCAATTTCTTCGGCGGGCGCGCCGCCCTCGACCAGATCGGCCGCCGAAATCCGGTAGATGACCAGAAAGTCGGGGCCGCAACGTTCGCGCACCGCGCGCACGATCTCGACCGGGAATCGGTGGCGGTTCGCGGCGCTGCCGCCCCAGTCGTCTTGGCGCTTGTTGGTGTGGGTGACGGTGAATTCGTTGATCAGGTATCCCTCGGACCCCATGATCTCGACGCCATCAAAGCCTGCGGCCAGCGCATTGGCGGCCGCTACGGCAAAATCCTCGATGGTACGGAGAATGTCGGCTTCGGTCATTTCACGCGGGATGAAACGGTTGATCGGGGCGCGGATCGGCGACGGGGCCACACACCCTTCGATCTTGGCATAGCGCCCGGCGTGGAGGAGTTGCGCGCAGACCAGGCTGCCTTCGGCCTGCACCGCCTCGCAGATCGGGCGCAGGTCAAGCGCTTCTTCCGGGTCATCGATTCTCGGACCTTCTGGATCGAATATGCCCTCGGCATTGGGCGAAAACCCGCCGGTGACCAGAATCGCCGCCTCCCCCCGCGCACGCTCGGCGTAAAACGCGATCTGTTTGGCTATGCCGTCAGGCTCGGTTTCCAACCGCGTGTGCATCGACCCCATGATGACACGATTTCGCAATGTATGCTGGCCTGCGCGGATGGGCGAGAGCATGGTTTCAAAGCTTCCATCTGGTCTATTTTTCACTTTGGTTCTCCTCCTCAAAACTGCACTTGATCTACATTCTAACATTTGTTAGATTTTTGGAAAGAAGATTTTCGCTCATGGGGAGGAGCACCGATGCAATTCCAGCCTACAGACGATCAGAAGGCGTTTCGCGAGACCGCAAAGCGCTTCGCAACTGAAAGGCTTGCGCCCACATATCAAGAACGCGCCAGCGGCCATACATTCGACCGTGCGCTGATCAAGGAGATGGGCGCACTGGGGCTGATCGGGGCCGATCTGCCCGAGGAATTCGGGGGTCTCGGCGAAAGCTCTGTCACGTCAGGGCTGATCGTCGAAGAGATCGCCTATGCCGATTTCAACGCAAGTTACGTGCAGCTTCTGGGCTCTCTCATGGGCGGAATGGTTGCCAAACATGCCTCCAAGGACATCGCGTCGGAATGGGTGCCCAAGGTTGTTTCGGGTGATGCGGTCATTGGCCTGGGCCTGACAGAGCCGCGCGGCGGTTCGGATGCGGCGAACCTGATTCTGAGGGCCGAGAAATCCGGCAACGGCTGGCGGCTGAACGGTGAAAAGACATCCATGAGTTTTGCCAGTCAGGCGGATGCGGCGGTCGTCTTTGCCCGTACCGGCGATCCTGATGGCGGCTCACGCGGGGTCAGCGCCTTTTTCGTCGATCTGAACCAGGAAGGCATCAAGCGCACCCATTTTGACGACATCGGCACCAAGCCTGTCGGGCGCGGCTCGGTTTTCTTTGACGATGTTTTCGTGCCGGCTGAAAACATGATGGCGGAACAGGACCATGCCTTTGGCACGATCATGGCGGGCTTCGACTATTCCCGCGCACTGATCGGGCTGGAGTGCCTGGGGGCCGCGCAAGCGTCGGTGGATGAAACCTGGGCCTACGTTCAGGAGCGCGAGGCATTCGGAGCCCCGATCGTGCAGTATCAGGGTGTCAGCTTTCCCTTGGCCGAGGCCGAGACCCAACTGACCATGATGCGCCAGCTTTGCTATTACACGTTGGACCTGCGCGACCGTGGCCTGCCCCACACCTCTCAGGCCGCCATGTGCAAATGGTACCTGCCCAAAACCGCCTGCGAGATCCTGCACCAGTGCCTGATCCTGCACGGACATTACGGCTACACCACCGACCTGCCCCACCACCAGCGCTACAACGATGTGCTCGGCTTGCAGATCGGTGACGGCACCGCGCAGATCCAGAAGCTGGTGATCGCCCGCGAGAAGGTCGGTCGCATGGCGCTGCAGTATGACAAGAAGGCGAAGGGAGCCTCGAAATGAGCGACCCCATCCTCGTCACTTCCGAGGGCAACACCGGCATCATCGAACTGGCCCGCCCCGAGAAATTCAATTGCCTGTCACTTGAGGTGCATGAGCGTATTTCTGTCGCGCGTGCGGAATTCGAGGCGAACCCCGCTATTCGGGCGATCCTCATCCGGGCGCAGGGCAAGCACTTTTGCACCGGTGCCGATCTGGTGGAAGTGAAAGGTAAATTGAACGATCCCGCCGCGCTGGACCATTTCATCGCCTTTGGCATGAACAACCTGCGTGCGCTCGAAACCTCCTCCCTCCCTGTCGTGGTGGCAGTGCAGGGGTTGTGTCTGGCCGGCGGGATCGAACTGATGCTGGCATGCGATGTGTGTTTCGCGGCCGAAAGCGCCCAGTTTGGCGATCAGCACGCGCAATTCGGGCTGATTCCCGGTTGGGGTGGCTCGCAGCGGTTGACACGGTTGATGGGGCAGCGCAGGGCGCTCGACCTGATGTTCTCGGCCCGCTGGCTCAAGTCGGACGAGGCCAAAGAGGCCGGATTGGTCAACTACATCGTGCCGGATGCGGACCTGCACAAGTCTGCGCTGGAATACTGCGAGAAAATCGCCACCCGTTCACGTCCCGGCATCGCCGAGATGAAGCGGTTGGCGCGCGAAGGCGCGGACCTTGGTATCGACCAGCAGATGCGGCTTGAGCGCGATGCCGCCGTGCGCGCACTGCCCAGCGATGACGTGGCCGAGGGCCTCGATGCATTCGAGAACCGGCGCGCCCCCGAATTCAAGGCTTGAGGACGAAGCATGGATTTCATTTTGAACGACGAACAACGCCAGATTTACGACTATGGCGGCCAGCTGGCGCAGAAGTTCGACAACGATTACTGGCTGAGACACGCACGCAAGCACGAGTTTCCGCACGAAATGTTCCGCCAGATCGCCGATGACGGCTTCCTCGGCATCATGGTGCCCGAGGAATATGGCGGCGCGGGCCTTGGTATGACCGAAATGGCCCTGTTCATGGAGGGCACCGCCAATCACGGCATTCCTCTTTTGATGATGGTGGTCGGGCCGACCATGTCGCTGGCCCATATCGCCAGCCACGGGAGCGAGTTCCACAAGAAAGAACTGCTGCCGGCTGCCTGCCGCGGTGATATCCAGTTCTGTTTCGCGATCACCGAACCGGGGGCCGGGTCTAACACGATGAAGGCCACTACGCTGGCCAAGCGTCGAGGCAACCGGTTCAGCCTGTCGGGCGAAAAGACCTTCATCACCGGGGCCGAAGTGGCCGACTACTGCCTCGTGGTGGCGCGGACCAAACCGCATACCGAGGTCAGCCGCAAGACCGACGGCTTTACCCTGTTCGCCGTGGATCTGAAGAAAAAAGGCGTCGACAAGCAGCGGGTGAAGATCTCGATCCCCCTGCCCGAGGAGCAGTGGACACTGTTCTTCGACGATGTGGATCTCGGCCCCGAGGATGTGGTCGGCGAGGTGGACGAAGGGTTCTCGATCCTGTTCGACAGCCTCAACCCCGAGCGTATCATCCTGGCCGCCTTGTGCTGCGGCATCGGCCGGTTCGCCCTGAACAAGGGCGTGGCCTATGCCTCCGAGCGCAATGTGTTCGGCCAACCCATCGGTGCGCACCAGGGCGTGCAGCATCCGATGGCCAAGGCGCACACAGCGGTCGAGATGGCCAGTCTGATGACCCGGCGCGCGGCATGGGAGTTCGACAACAAGCTGCCTGCCGGTGCGTCGTCGAACATGGCGAAATATGCCGCCGCCGAAGCCGGGATCGAAGCGGTCGACGCGGCGCTTCAGGCGCATGGTGGATCGGGCTTTACCGAAGATACGGGACTTTACGAAATGTACCCGCTGGTCCGCCTGCTGCGCACAGCGCCGGTGAACCGCGAACTGTGCCTGAGCTTTATCGGCGAAAAGGTCATGGGCCTGCCACGATCCTATTGATCGCCACGGCTTGGAACGGAGAACGACATGCAATTTGGAATGCGCTTCCGGCGGGAGGATGCCGCCGACAAGGTAAATGATCGCTTCTGGCACGCGATCGAGGGCACGCCGCTCGACGAGGTGCGCCGTATTCAGGAAGAGCGGCTGCGTGACCAGATGGCCTATCTCAAGTCGAATTCGACCTTCTATCAGGAAAAGTTCGCCGACGCCGGTGTCGATTTCGACGAGATTCGCAGCATCGAAGACCTGCAGAAGCTGCCTTACACCTACAAGACCGAGATCCGCGAAAGCCTTGCTGCGGAACCGCCCTTCGGCAAGCACCGCGCGGCACCAATGTCGGACATCATCCAGATGCAGGCCTCGTCGGGCACCACCGGCAGCCCCTCGTATGTGGCCCTGACCGAATCCGACGCCGAAATGTGGCACGAGATGACGGCGCGCTGCTTCTTCGCCAACGGGGTGCGACCGGGCGATATGGTGTTGCACGCGTTTTCGCTGGCCAAGGGCTTTGTCGGCGGCATCCCGGTGATGCAGGGATTGCAGTACATGGGCACGATCGATGTGCCGGTGGGGGCGGATGGCGGTGCAGAACGTCTGCTGCGCGCCTGCGCAGACACGCGGCCGCGTTGCGTGGTCGGCGCTCCGAACTTTGTTCTGCACCTGGCCGAAAAGGCTCCCGAGGTGCTGGGATGCAAGGCCAGCGAACTGGGTATCGAGCGCGTGATCGTCGGCGGCGAACCCGGCGGCGGCATTCCCGCAATTCGGGCAAAGATCGAAAAGGCCTGGGGTGCGAAATGCACCGAGATGCTGGGCGGCACCGATCTGGGCGTGACATACTGGGCCGAGTGCGACGCCCAGTCGGGTATGCACATGGTCAACATGGACTATATCATCACCGAATTGCTCGACCCCGAAAGCGGCGAAATCATCCCCTGGGAAAAAGGTGCCGAGGGCGAGATGGTCTATACCGCGCTCGGCCGCCAGGCGAGCCCGCTCGTGCGGTTCCGGTCAGGCGATTATATCGAAGTGATCGATACCGAATGCTCCTGCGGCCGCACCGGGCCGAAGATCCGCTGTACCGGCCGGACCGACGACATGCTGATCGTCCGGGGGGCCAATGTCTTCCCGTCGGCGATCAACAGCGTCATTACCGAAATGGTGCCGGACACCAATGGCGTCATGCGCATCGTGGCCGATTTCGAGGGCCACACCACGCAGGGCGCGCTGACGGTGATTGTCGAACGCGGCCCCAATCGCGATCCGGCCGATGACGTCACCCTCAAAAAGAAAATCGAGCAGCGCCTGCGCGAATCCTTGGTCTTCAAGGCCGACGTTCACCTGGTTGCGGCCGACACTTTCGAAAAACCTGGCGCCGCCAAGGTCGCCTTCGTTCTCAGGAAATATCCAGACCTGCCATGACTAGAATGAAATCCCTTCTCGACACCGCGTCGGACGACTTCCGCGCCAACGACGTGTCTTACCGCGAAAAGGTCGATGAACTACATGCCCTCCGGCTCTTACAGCGCGTCGGCGGCCCCGAAATGGCGCGCAAACGTCA
The DNA here is from genome assembly GCF_043557115.1 of Sulfitobacter sp. 1A13679. Taxonomy (NCBI): domain Bacteria; kingdom Pseudomonadati; phylum Pseudomonadota; class Alphaproteobacteria; order Rhodobacterales; family Roseobacteraceae; genus Sulfitobacter; species Sulfitobacter sp. 1A13679. The sequence goes on along the minus strand of NZ_JBIFFO010000010.1, from coordinate 112,850 downwards.
TGTGGACAAAGGCAAAATCCTGCCGCGCGAACGGATCGAACGACTGATCGACCCGGGCACACCATTTCTGGAACTCGGCGAGTTGGCCGGACTGAATATGCACAAGGGAGTTCCACCCGGCGCCGGCATCATCACCGGTATTGGCGTGATCGAAGGCCGTCAGTGCATGATCATCGCCAATGATGCCACCGTAAAGGGCGGCACCTATTTCGGGATCACCTGCCGCAAACACGTCCGGGCACAGAAAATTGCCTGGAAAAACCGCCTGCCCGTCATCACCCTCGTGGACTCCGGCGGTGCCTTCCTGCCCGACCAGGCCAACCTTTTCCCCGACGAAGGCCAGTTCGGCTCCATCTTTCACCAACAGATCGGCATGTCTGGCGATGGTGTGCCGCAAATCGCCGTGGTCATGGGGCCCTGCACCGCGGGTGGTGCCTATATCCCCGCGCTCTGTGACGAAGTGGTGATCGTGCGCGGTCAGGGCTTTATGTATCTAGGCGGACCGGAATTGACCTTTGCCGCAACCGGCGAAAAGGTCGAAGCCGAAGAACTGGGTGGCGGCAAGATGCATTCGTCCGTCTCCGGTGTGACAGACCATTTGGCCGAAGATGACGCCCACGCTCTGGCCATCACGCGCGAAATTGTCAGCCATCTTGGCGAAAAACCCCAACCCCGCAAGACGCCCGAAACGCCCCGTGCGCCCGCCTACCCGGTCGAAGAGATTTATGGACTCATCAGCCGCGACCCCAAGGTGCCGACCGACAACCGCGAAATCGTGGCTCGGTTGGTCGATGAGAGCGATTTTCACGAATTCAAACCGCTTTATGGCGACACGATCATGACCGGCTGGGGCCGCATCCACGGCCACGAGGTCGGTATTCTCGCAAATACAGGCGTGCTTTTCGTCGAAGCCGCACTGAAGGCCACGCATTTCATCAATCTCTGCGTCCAGCGTGATATTCCGCTGCTGTTCCTGGCCGATGTGAACGGCTTCATGGTGGGCCGCGAGGTCGAGCAGATGGGCATTGCCAAGGCTGGCGCCAAGATGATCACGGCCATGTCTTCGGCCCGGGTGCCGAAATTCACCATTATCACCGGCGGCTCCTATGGGGCGGGATACCTGGCCATGCTGGGCCGCCCGTTCCAGCCGGACGCAATGTTTGCCTGGCCGACGGGACGGTCGGCGATCATGGGGCCGGAACAGGCCGCCAGCGTGCTGGCTCAGGTCCGCGCGCAGATCAACGAACGCGAAGGCAAAAGCTGGACCCCCGAGGAGGAGGAAGCCTTCAAGGCACCGATCCGCAAGGAATACGAAGATTTTCAGGGAGCCTATAATTTTGCTTCCAACCTTTGGATCGACAGCGTGATCGAGCCCTGTGAGACCCGTGATGTCATGGCGCTGATGCTGGATGTGACATCGCGCAGACCCAAGGTCGATACCAAATTCGGCGTGTTCAGGATGTGAGGAGCGAACCGTGAAAATCAAGACGCTTCTGATCGCCAACCGCGGCGAAATTGCCTGCCGGATCGCGCGCACTGCGCGGGCCAGCGGTATCATTCCCGTCGGCGTGCATTCGCAGGCCGACGCCAATGCCCTGCATGTCCGCGAGATTGGCAAATCTGTCTGTATCGGCGCCGGACCTGCATCCGAGAGCTATCTGAAAATCGACGCGGTGATTGCCGCTGCGCAATCAGTGGGCGCGGATGCGATCCATCCCGGTTATGGCTTTCTGGCCGAAAACCCCGATTTTGCTCGTTCGGTCGAAGCCGCCGGCATGATCTTCATGGGGCCGACGCCTGAAACGCTTGAACGTTTCGGCGACAAGGCCAGCGCCAAAGAGGCCGCCGTGGCGGCCAGCGTCCCGGTGATTTCGGGCGCCGAAGGTGCGCGGTCCGATCCCGAGCAGATTGCCGAGGAGGTGCGCCAAATGGGCCTGCCGGTGCTGCTCAAGGCGGTCGGCGGCGGTGGTGGGCGCGGACAACGGCTCGTCACTGACGAAACCACGCTGGTCGAGGACATCGAAGGCGCGCTGCGCGAAGCAAAATCCACCTTCGGCTCCGAAGGGCTGCTGTTGGAGCGTTTCCTGCCCGAGGCGCGCCATGTTGAAGTGCAGATCGCAGGTGACGGCAAAGGCCATGTGGTGCATCTGTTCGAACGCGATTGCACGCTTCAGCGCCGCCACCAGAAGGTCATCGAGGAAGCCCCGGCCTGGGGTCTGCCCCGAACGCTTCTGGACGACATCGCACGCGACGCGGTGCGCTTGGGCGAAACGCTGGACTATCGCGGGCTGGGCACGGTCGAATTTCTGGTCGCGGGTGGCGAGTATTTCTTCCTTGAGGTGAACCCGCGCATTCAGGTGGAACATCCCGTCACCGAAGCGATCACCGGGCTGGACCTTGTCGCGCTTCACCTGCGGATTGCCGAAGGCGCGGGCCTTGGACTGGTGCAGGACGATCTGACGATCAACGGCCACGCGGTCGAGGCGCGGCTTTACGCCGAAGATCCGGCGATGCAATTCGCCCCGTCGACGGGCACGCTCTCCACGCTCAGCCTGCCATCGGGCCTGCGCATCGACAGCGGCGTCGAAGAAGGCGATGCCGTCACGCCCTACTACGACCCGATGATCGCCAAGCTGATCGTGCACGCGCCCGACCGGGAAACCGCATTGGCACGTCTGGCCACGGCGCTTGATCATGTCGCGGTCGAAGGTGTCGAGACCAATCGCGCCTTTCTAACGGCGCTGGCGCGAAACCATGAATTCGAACGGATGCAGGTGCATACCCGCTGGATCGACGGCAGGCTGGATGAGCTGACACAGGCACCCGGCCTGACCCGCCCCGATCTGTGGAAGGCGACCGCTGCCATTCTCTTCGTGACCCAGTCGCGCAGCGACACAAACGCCAATCCCTGGACCAACCGTGATGCCTTTACCGGCTGGCGGCTTGGACTGGGCGGCGATGCGATTGAAGCGGGGCAGCGCGTGACGCTTACCGATTCTGACGAGGTATCCGAAGAACTGCGCGTCAGTCCTGTCAAACCGGGTGCCAAGTACACCATCCATTCGGAGAAAGGCGAGGCGCTGATACTGTCGGCACGTGAACTGACCCCGGGCCGTTGGCGTGTCGGCGAAGGCGACACCGTCCATCTGATCGACGCGCGCCTGCACGCGGGCGTGATCGAACTGGATACGCCCGAAGGCCGCCTGGTATTTCGGCCCGCCGCGCCCCTTGCCTTTGCCGGCGACAATGCCGCGGCGGATCGCGCCGTGACCTCTCCGCTGACCGGCATGATTGTCGAAATCAAGGTCTCCGATGGTCAGAGCGTGGCCGAAGGCGACGTGGTCGCGGTCATGGAATCCATGAAACTCGAAATCTCGATCCGGGCGGCCGCGGCCGGGATCGCCAGCAATATATCCGTCTCGAATGGGGACATGGTCGATCGCGGCCAGGTCATCGCCGAGATCCTGCCATCCGAGGAGTGATGAAATGAGCGACTTTCCCAAATTCGTAGAATTTCGTGAAGAAGGCCCGCGTGAGGGTTTTCAGATCGAAAAGAAGATTTACCCGATCGAAGAGCGGATCGAACTGATCGACATGCTCAGCGAAACCGGCTTGAAACGCATTCAGGTCGGCAGCTTTGTCAGCCCGAAATACGTTCCTCAGATGGCGGACACCGGCGAGTTGTTCCAGCGTATCAAGCGCAAACCGGGCGTGAACTACACATCGCTGTGGCTGAACGACAAAGGGTTTCGCAAGGCCCTGACCGCGCATGAGGTCGATATCGACCCGCGTCTGCTGTTCTATCCTTCCGAAGCATTCGCCCAATCGAACAACAATTGTTCCTCGGCCGAGATGCGGGAAAAACAACGTGACTGGGTCCGTCTTTACAAGGAAGAGGGATATACCGTCGACGCGGCCTATGTGATGACCGCCTTCGGCTGCAACCTCGAGGGCCCCATCCCCCAAGAACGCATCTTGGACGATTTCCGCTTTATCCTTCAGCTATGCGAAGAAGAGAACATCCCCGTGCCGATCCTCGTGGTCGCCGACACCATGGGTTGGGGAAACCCCGAGGCGGTCAAACGGATGATCGGCGCCCTGCGCGAATTGGCGCCCGAGGCGCGCATCGGTATGCACATCCATGACACACGTGGGCTGGGGATCGCCAACGTTTATGCGGCCCTGTCGATGGGCGTGGACATGTTCGAAAGCTCCGTCGCCGGTCTTGGCGGCTGTCCTTTCGCGGGCCACGGCCACGCGCGCGCCGCAGGAAATGTCTGCACCGAGGATTCAGTGTTCCTGTGTCACGAGCTCGGCATCGAAACCGGCATTGATCTGGACAAGCTGATCGCAGCGGCGGTCAAAGCAGAAGAGATCATCGGTGTGCCGCTCATGGGCCGGGTCATGCACACCGGCGGGTTGGACAAATACCGCAAGTCACGCTGAGGGAGCAAGAAGATGACAAAAGCACTTGACGGAAAGGTCGTTCTGGTCACCGGGGCCGGCGGTGGGATCGGGCGTGATATCGCCTTGATGGCAGCCGCAGAAGGCGCCGCCGTGGTGGTCAATGATCTGGGCGCATCCCTGAAAGGCACCGGTCAGACAGAAACTGCGGCGCAGAAAGTCGTCGAAGAGATCAAGGCGGCGGGCGGCGATGCGATCGCCGATGGCGGCAACGTCACCGATCCGGACGCCGCGCGCGCGATGATCGAGGCGGGTGTCAAGGAATTCGGCCGCATCGACGCGGTGGTGAACAACGCCGGCATCCTGCGCGACGGGTTCTTCCACAAAATGACCTACGAGGATTTCGACGCGGTGGTGAAGGTCCATCTCTATGGCGCCTTCAACACCAGCCGCGCGGCGGCCGATTATTTCCGCGAGCAAGAGGGCGGTGCTCTGGTGCACATGACCTCGACCTCGGGGCTGATCGGCAATCTGGCGCAGGCGAATTATTCGGCGGCAAAGCTGGGCATCGCGGCCTTCTCGAAATCGGTAGCGCTCGACCTGAAACGCTGGAACGTGCGGTCAAACTGCATCGCGCCCTTCGCCTGGAGCCGGATGATCTCGTCTATCAAGACAGACACCCCGGAACAGGTGGCACGGGTCGAAAAGATCAAGGAGATGACACCGGCCAAGGTTGCACCGATGGCCTGTTTCCTGATGAGCGACCGCGCGGCTGACGTGTCAGGACAAATCTTTGCGGTTCGCAAGAACGAGATCTTCCTGTTCAACCAGCCCCGCCCGGTGCGGTCGGTTCATTCCGATGATGGCTGGACCGCCGATGAAATCGCCGAGCGCGCCATTCCCGCGCTCAAATCACAGTTCACGCCGCTCGAAGTTTCGGCGGATGTCTTTTCGTGGGATCCGGTTTGATGGGAAAACGCAAAGAAAAAATCAGCTCCGACATTGCCTGGAGCACCTCTGACAAGATCAGCGTGCGTGGGCTCGATCTGCCCAACGAGATCCTGGGCCACATGAACCTCGGCGATCTGGCGTTTCTGCAGTTGACGGGTCGCAAGGCCACGCCCGAGGAAAGCCGCGTCTTTAACGCTATCGTCATTACCTTGGTCGAACATGGTATCACGCCCTCGGCCCTGGCGGCGCGGATGACCTATATGGGGGCGCCGGAATCGCTTCAGGCGGCTGTGGCGGCTGGCTTGTGCGGGCTGGGCACCGTCTTTGTCGGTTCTATGGAGGGTGCCTCGAAGATGCTTTACGAGGCACTGCCACAGGACAAGTTGGGCACCGGTGTCGATCTGGATGCGCTGGCCGTCGAGACGGTGGAAAAATTCCGCGCCCGCAAGATGATCGTGCCGGGGCTGGGCCATCCGGTGCACAAGCCGGTCGATCCGCGCACACCTCGCCTGTTCCAGATCGCTGCCGAGAACGGCAAGTCCGGTGAATACATCGAGTTGATCCAGAAAATTCAGGCCGTTGCCGAAGAAAAATCGGGTAAGATGCTGCCGATCAACGCCACCGGGGCGATCGGAGCGATCTGCTGTGAATTTGGCTTCCCCTGGAAGATCGTGCGGGGCTTTGGCGTCATGGCACGCGCCATCGGTCTGGTCGGTCATATCCTCGAAGAGAGCGAAAACCCGATTTCCTATGAGCTTTGGCAGCGTGCCGAGCAGGAAATTCTTGAAACGTCGGGTCCGGGAGCGAAGTAACCGATGCAGACGTCAGCCCCAGACACTCACACCGATCTGCGCGACGCCTTGCGCGCACTTTGCGCGCAGTTTCCGCCAGAGTATCATCGCAAGTTCGGCGAAGACGAAACCTACCCCGAGGAATTCGTCGATGCGCTGACCCGCGAGGGCTGGCTTGCCGCGATGATCCCAGAGGAATACGGTGGCTCGGGTCTGGGGTTGACCGAAGCCTCGATCATCATGGAGGAGGTGAACCGCTGCGGCGGAAACGCGGGCCATTGCCACGGGCAGATGTATAACATGGGCACGCTGCTGCGGCATGGTTCGGATGAGCAAAAGCAGAAATACCTGCCCGGCATCGCCAGCGGCGCGTTGCGCCTGCAATCCATGGCCGTGACCGAACCGACAACCGGGACCGACACCACCAAACTGAAGACCACCGCGGTCAAGAAAGGTGACCGGTATGAGATCAATGGCCAGAAGGTCTGGATCAGCCGTATCCAGCATTCCGACCTGATGATCCTGCTGGCACGCACCACGCCGCTGAGCGAGGTCAAGAAAAAGTCGCAGGGCCTGTCGATCTTTATGGTCGATCTGAAAGAGGCTATCGGCAACGGGATGGAGGTCCGCCCCATCGCCAATATGCCCGGCCACGAAACCAATGAAGTGTTTTTCGACAACCTGGAAATCCCCGCCGAGAACCTGATCGGCACCGAGGGGCGCGGGTTTTACCATATTCTTGACGGGTTGAACGCCGAACGGACCCTGATTGCGGCGGAATGTATCGGTGATGGATACTGGTTCGTCGACAAAGCCCGCGCCTATGCCGGTGACCGCGTGGTCTTTGACCGTCCCATCGGCCAGAACCAAGGCGTGCAATTCCCTATCGCCAGGTCTTATGTGAACATCGAGGCCGCCAATCTGATGCGCTTTGAAGCCTGCAGGCGGTTCGATGCTGGGCTGGATTGCGGAGCACAGGCGAATATGGCTAAGCTGCTGGCTTCGGAGGCCAGCTGGGAAGCGGCCAATGCCTGCATTCAGACCCATGGCGGCTTCGGTTTCGCACGGGAATACGATGTCGAGCGCAAGTTCCGCGAGGCGCGCCTCTATCAGGTCGCCCCGATCTCGACCAACCTGATCCTGTCATATGTCGGAGAACATATCCTCGGCATGCCAAGATCGTTCTGAAGGCTAGGATTATGGGTGAGATCGACCTTGACGCGCTGGCGCCCTGGCTGGGACGCACCGAGACTAAGGAAGATGTTCTGACGCACGGGCTGATCGACAAATTCCGCGCCACGCTCGGTCCGCATCTTTGGGATGGAGCGGGCGATGTCCCGCTGGGAATTCATTGGTGCCTTGCCCTTGATACCGTGCCAGCGACCGCCCTGTCAGAAGACGGCCATGCCGCGAGGGGTGGATTTCTGCCCCCTGTTCCGCTGCCCGCCCGCATGTGGGCTGGCGGCGATGTTACGCATATCGCGCCGCTGAAAATCGGCGAAACCATCACCCGACGCTCTTCGATCAGGGATATTGTGGCCAAGCAGGGCCGTAGTGGACCATTGGTCTTTGTGACCGTCGAACATGAGTATCTGAGTGGCAACCGGCTTTGTATCCGGGAGCAGCAAACGATCGTTTATCGTGAGATTTCCGCCCCCCGCACGGGCGAGAGCGCACCTGACGCGGGTGACCCCACCACGCTCAGATCGACCCTGACACCGGATCCTGTTCTGCTGTTTAGCTATTCGGCGCTGACGTTCAATGCCCATCGCATTCACTATGACCACATCTACGCCACCGAAACCGAAGCCTATTCCGGGCTTGTTGTCCATGGCCCCTTGCAAGCCACGCTACTTCTGAATCTGGCGGCGGATGCGTTGAAAACATCGCCTCACCGGTTTTCTTTTCGCGGACTCGCGCCACTCACCCTGCCCTGCGAATTGCAACTGCACAATGAAGAGACCGGCACCTCCGGGACAGTCTGGTGTCAGGATCAAAACGGTCTTCGAAGCTTTTCCGCAGAGTACGCGGCTGTCTGATCGTTTTTCTTCGGTAGCGAATTCAATTGTTGACCAAATTTTCTAACATCTGTTAGGAATGGCGGAGAAACTTGGTAAATAAACCAGGCAAACCTCTGAATTTAGAGGTGGGAGGAGGAACAATGCGAGGAAAACTCGTAACCAACGAAAAACCGTGCGGTCAGGCTATGCGCGCCTCCATGAGGTGTGGGGCAAAAGCACGGGCCGCAACATGACCACGAATAACGGGCACGTATCCTCACCGCTTGCGGTGCGTGGTGCAACTTTGAAATTTGGCGGTGTGACCGCGCTCGACGATGTGAGCATTTCTGTGGCCGACGATGAATTGCTTGCAATTATCGGACCGAACGGAGCCGGAAAAACATCACTTCTGAACGTGACTGCGGGCTTCTACCGTCCGCAGAAGGGCCGTGTCGAATTGTCCGGGCAGGACGTGACCGGCCTGCGTGTTGACCAGATCGCCCGGCGCGGTCTGGCGCGGACGTTTCAGGGCACCCATCTTTTTGCCGGGCAGACGGTGGTGGAAAACATTATGATCGGCCGCCACATGCTGATGAAATCGAATGTAGTCCAGGCCTTTTTCCAGTTCGGTCCCGTGATGCGCGAGGAATCGGAACATCGTGAAGCCGCAGAGGAGATCATCGATTTTCTCGAGATCGAGGCAATCCGCAACCGGCCCGTGGGCACGTTGGGGTATGGGTTGCGCAAGCGTGTCGATCTGGGCCGTGCATTGGCGCAGGAACCGTCGATCCTGCTGATGGATGAACCGATGGCCGGCATGAACTCGGAGGAAAAAGAAGACCTGGCGCGCTTCATTCTCGATGTGCGCGAGGCGCGCAAGATTCCGGTAGTTCTGGTGGAGCACGACATGGGCGTCGTGATGGACCTTGCCGACCGGATCGTGGTGCTGGATTTCGGGCGGGTCATCGCCGAAGGCACCCCGGAAGAAATCCAGAAGGACCCGGCTGTCATAAAGGCATATCTGGGGTAGCGGCATGGTCAAACAACGGACAGCAATGGTCTTTTCGGACCCAGCAGTGACACATAGCGAAACCCTGCCGCAGGTTTTGCTCGCGCGAGCGACATCCACACCGACCAACCTCGCCGAACGGCACAAGCGCCTGGGCATCTGGCGTGAATTCACCTGGGCCGATGTTCTTGACAGGGTTCGCGCCCTGGCTCTCGGGTTGGAGAACCTGGGCTTGTCGGCTGGCGAATCCGTCATGATGATTGGCGAAAACGAACCCGAACATTTCTGGGCTGAATACGCCGTCCAGTCGTTAGGCGGCAAAGTCCTGTCTGTCTATCCGGATCAAAACGCTGAAGAGATTCTGTATCTGGCCGAAGACTCGCAAACGCGGATTTTTCTGGCGCAGGATCAGGAGCAGGTCGATAAATGCATCGAGATTGCGGGCAAGTACTCGGGCGCCCTGGCGGTCGTTTACTGGGACGATTCCGGTCTGTGGGGCTATGATCATCCCCTGTTGCATTCGTTTGAAAGTGTGAGCGCGGCAGGGCGTCAGATCCACGCCAAGGAACCCGCCAGATTTGAAGAACACGTAAAACGTGGACGGGCGGACGATACCGCCTTGCTGTCCTATACCTCGGGTACCACGGGAAAACCCAAGGGCGTTGTCATCAGCCATCGCTACCTGTTCGACAATTGCTCGCGGGTGATGGGGGCAATCGAAATCGCGCCGGGCACCGAATACCTGACCTACATTTCGCCGGCCTGGGTCACGGAACAGATTTTCGGCCTGTCGATCGGTTTGATCGCGCCCATGGTCGTCAATTTCCCCGAAGGCCCTGAAGACGTACTGACCAACATTCGCGAACTGGCGGTCGACGCACTGGTGTTCAGCCCGCGCCAGTGGGAAAATCTCGCCTCCATCGTTCAGGCCCGGATGCTGGGGGCGGGCAAAATCCGCAATGCGATGTACAACTGGGGCATGAAGGTCGGCCACGACGTTTATGTGGAACGGCTGGAGGGGCGTAGCCCCAGCCTTGCCGCACGCCTGCAGCTTCCCTTTGCCGAAGCTCTGGTGCTGCATCACCTGCGCGACAATCTTGGCCTTGGTAAGGCCAAAAACGCAATGAGCGGCGGCGCCCTGATGGCACCTGACGTCTTTCGTATGTTCCACGCGATGGGGGTTAAGCTGCGCAACGTGTATGGCGCGACCGAAATCGGCCTTCTGACCGCGCATGTCGGCGAAAGCTATCAGCTGGAAACCAGCGGCAGCTGGATGCAAAGCAACACGAACTACGGCGAACCGCTGGAATACAGGGTCTCGGACGAAGGGGAGCTTCAGGTGCGTGGCGGATCGGGCTTCGGTGGCTATCACGGCAAGCCCGAAAAGACCGCAGAGGAATTGACCGAAGACGGTTGGTACAAGACCGGTGACGCGGTGTCGATGACCGACGACGGCGAGCTTTTGTTCTTTGACCGTGTCAAGGATATGCGCCGCCTGGCAAATGGGCACAGCTATCCGCCGCAATTCATCGAAACGCGGTTGCGGTATAGCCCCTTCATCAAGGATCTCATGACCTTGGGCGACGAAACCCGGAGCTTCGTCAGCGCGCTTATCAATATCGATATGGAAGTTCTCGGGCGTTGGGCGGAAGAGAACAAGATCAGCTTTTCGACCTACACCGATCTCTCGCAGAAACCCGAAGTTCTGGACCTTATCAAAGGCGAAGTGGCGCGCATCAATGCGCTCCTGCCCGAAGGCTCGCGCGTGGCACGTTTTGCGAATTTTCCCAAGGAACTCGACCCGGATGAAGGCGAGTTGACCCGCAGCCGAAAGCTTCGCCGGGCCTTTCTGGAGGAACGGTATGCCAAGCTCGTCGAGGCGATCTATGCTGGCGATGACGAGACAGATCTCGAAATCGCTGTGACCTATCAGGACGGCCGTCAAGGCGTTCTCAAGACCACGGTTCGCGTGTCGGATGTTGAAAACGCATCGAAGGCTGCCAAGCGGCAGTCCAAATCTTAAAGGAGGTCGGCGACAATGGTCTATTTCATCAATGACATCATTACCGGGGCTTTGATCGGCCTTCTGTATTCGCTGGTGGCCATGGGCTTTGTTGTGATTTACCGCGCCAGCAAGGTGTTCAACTTCGCGCAGGGCGAGCTTGTGATCATCGGCGGGTTCATCGTCTGGTTCACAACGATGCAAGCGGGGCTTAGCCTTTGGTTGTCGATACCCCTTTCGCTGGTTCTGGCCGGGCTGGTCGGGTACGCAATCGAACGGATTTTCCTGACAAAGCTGATCGGTGAATCGGTTTTCTCGATGGTCATGGTCACCGTCGGCCTTTTGATCCTGCTGCGCGGTTTGGTGCTGCTTGTGTTCGGTCCCGCGGTAAGACCCTTCCCGATCATTTTTCCGCTGAAACCCTTGTTCCTCGGCGATATGTTGATCCCGATGAACCTCCTGATAGGTGGGATCATCACCATTGTCGCGGCCGTCGGCCTGTCGTGGTTCTTCAACCGGACCCGGTCCGGCCTCCGTATGACCGCTGTGGCGGAGGACCACGTCGTAGCTTCCTCGATGGGCATTTCGGTGAAAGGCTCGATTGCCGTTGCCTGGGTTCTCGGGGCAATCCTGTCCACAATTGGTGCGATGATCTTTCTCAGCGGCAAATCGCTGACCTTCCTGGCCTCGGATATCGGGTTCGCGGCCCTGCCGGTGGCGCTCTTTGCCGGGCTGGAATCCATCGGCGGGCTTATCTTGGCAGGAATAATCATCGGCATCGCGCAGAGCTTGACCACCAACTACCTTGATCCGTTGATCGGTGGCTCGCTCGGCAGTGTCGTTCCATATATCATAATGCTTGCCATTCTGCTGATCCGGCCGACCGGCCTGTTCGGCTGGCGCACAATCGAACGGGTGTAATCCATGGATCCTTCTGGCGTATTCCCGACAAGCTATCGCAGTGACAGACGTTTGATCCGAACGCGCTGGCAGTTTCTGGCCCTCGTCGTATTCATGGCTCTACTGCTGTTGGCGCCTTACCTGGTGAGCAGCCGTATCATCGCTATCCTGAATATGATGATGATCAGCGCCGTCATCGCCGTCGGGCTTCAGATCTGCACCGGCTATGCGGGCCAGATCAACCTGGGTCAGGCGGCGTTCATGGGGGTCGGCGCCTATACGGCCTCGATACTGGCCTCGAAGACCGGCCTTACGTTTCTGCTGACCATTCCTCTGGCCGGGCTCTCGGCTGCGCTGTTCGGCTTTCTCTTTGGCTTGACCGCGGCGCGGATCAAGGGGTTCTATCTGGCACTGACCACGATTGCAGCTCAGTTCCTGTTCCACTTTGCCGTATTGAACCTGCCGTCAACCTGGCTGGGTGGGTCGAACGGTATCACCGTGCCCCCGGCCGAGCTTTTCGGGCTGCGATTTGTCAGCGAATCTTCGCAGTTCTATCTGAATTTCGCCGTGACCGCGATCATGGTGGCGGGCGCGTTCGGGATCGTTCGGTCACGCTTCGGCCGTGCCTTCGTGGCGGTCAGGGATGATGACGTGGCCGCGGGTATAATGGGGATCAATGTCGCGGCCACAAAGGCAAATGCCTTCCTGATCGGCGCTTTCTATGCGGGCGTCGGCGGGGCGCTTTGGGCCTATCTGATCCGCTTCGTGGGGGTAGACCAGTTCACCCTGTTTCACTCGATCTTCTTCGTCGCGATGATCATCGTCGGCGGGATGGGTTCAATCGTGGGGGCCCTGATCGGCGTCTTCATTATCCGCATCATCCAGGAAATTATCGCGACGGTCGGCCCCAATATCGCCGACTCGGTATCATTCCTTGGCGGTGACATCGTGTTCGCTGGCATGAATGTCGTTCTTGGCGGCGTGATCGCATTGTTTATGATCCTCGAACCCAAGGGGCTGATGCACCGCTGGAACATCCTGAAGTCGTCATACCGTATCTGGCCGTTTCCTTACTGAGAAATAGAGCGGCTCTAAACCTGGGAGGAAGAATATGACTTACCAATCGAATCGAGGTCTTCGCGGCTTACTGGCAGCGGCTGCCTTGGCGGCCGCGGCGACCATGCCTTTGAAGGCGCAGGCCGAAGAGACCTATAATCTCGCCCTGCTGTCGGACTTTTCCGGCCCTTATGCTGACATCATGCCCATCCTGGCAGGCGGACGCGAAGCTGTGTTCACCTGGTGGAATGAAACCCGCGGCAAGGAACTTGGCGTCACGCTGAACTACAAAAACTACGAAACCCGCTATGACGCGGCACAGGTGGCAAGTCTCTGGCCCGGGATCAAATCGGAACTGGACCCGATTGCGGTTGTCGGCCTCGGCGGGCCTGACGTCGCGGCCCTTTCCGAACGCCTGCCGGAAGACAAAATCCCGATGTTCATGGCCACAGCGGCCTACGGTTTTGCCTGGCAACCGGATGCCTGGATTTTCAACCCACGCCCGACCTATTCGCACGAAAGTGTCGGCTTTCTGAACTGGATGCGTGAACAGCGCGGAGGAGACGAACCGCTCAAGGTTGCGATCCTCGCCTCCGAAGCATCGCCTGCCTATGTCGACATGGCAAAGGGCCTTGAACTCTATGCCGAAGAGCACCCCGAGGAGATCGACCTCGTCGAGGTCATCTATACCGAAGTTCAACCCACCGATCTGACGGGGCAAATGCGCCGCGTTGTACGAGCCGGGGCCGAGGCGCTGGTAATCCAAACTAACACCTCTATCGTGGTTGCCGCGAAACGTGGGCTGCAGGCCAACGGGGCGAACATCCCGATCATGATGAGTTCGCATAACGGGCTTCCAGCCTCGGGTGGCGCGCTTGGCGGGCTTGAGCAAATGGAGGGGGACTTTGAAGCCTACGGCATGGCGATTGCGGCCGATGAGGACACTCCCGCGCGACAATTCTACGAGACATTGGTTGCCGATTACGGACTCGAAGCACCTTGGAACGTCGTGACCGCAATGGGCGTATCTCAGGGTCTCTATACCGTGACCGTGATCGATCACGCGATCGAGGCGAACGGCGCCGAGGGCCTGACCGGAGAGATGGTACGTGAGGCGCTTTTTGCCAAACCGATCACCACCGAAGAAACCCATGGGTTCCTGCCGACCTTGTCCTTTACGCCAGAAGCACCGTTCCCATTGGAAGGCCTCAAAGTGAATGTGGGCACCGTCAAAGATGGGAAAATCACCATCGCGGCAACGGGTGTCGACGTTCCGCAAGTTGAGAAATGGTGAATTAATCCGGGCGCCGCAGTCGCGGCGCCCGTTCTGATCCTTAGCCCCGGGCAATATGACCATGCTGGAACTCAACAACGTAGAGGTGACATATTCCGACGTCATCCTGGCGCTCAAAGGCGTGTCCATGACAGTCCGTGCGGGACAATGTGTTGCTCTGCTCGGTGGCAATGGCGCAGGAAAAAGCACGACGCTTAAAGCCATCTCGGGAACGCTCAAATCCGAGGATGGAACCGTTTCGGCGGGGTCCATCGTTCTGGACGGAACTCCCATTCAGAACATGGAAGCCTCGGAAGTCGTGAAGAACGGTCTCATCCATGTGATGGAAGGGCGGCGCGTTTTGCGGCATCTGACGTCAGAGCAAAACCTGATCGTCGGCGGGCACATGGTGCCCAACTCCGCCGAGCTGAAAAAGCGCCTGGACCATGTTTACACCTTGATGCCCCGGCTTGCGGACCTGCGCAACCGCACCTCTGGCTTCATGTCTGGTGGCGAACAACAACTGCTGCTGATCGGCCGGGCCATGATGGCCAGCCCCAAGATCATCGCGATCGACGAACCGTCGTTGGGATTGGCCCCGATGATGATCCGGGATGTTTATGAAGTGCTCAAGCAGCTCAAGTCAGAAGGCACGACCTTCTTCCTGGTCGAACAAAACAGCGCCGCGGCGCTATCGATCGCCGACTATGCCTATGTGATGGAGAACGGCCGGATCGTGATGGACGGCCCTGCCGACAAGCTTGCTGACAACGAGGACATCAAGGAATTCTATCTCGGCGTCACCGCATCGGGCGAGCGCAAAAGCTATCGAGATATCAAACACTATCGCCGCCGGAAGAGATGGCTGGGATAGAAAGGAACGAAGATGAGTAACCTGCTTTCCATCAAAGGTCGTACCGCATTTGTAACCGGAGCGGGGCAAGGCGTTGGTCGGCAAGCCGCGCTTTATCTGGCGGAACACGGAGCCGGTGCCATCGTTGTCAACGATTTTCACGCCGAACGGGCCGAAAGCGTTGCCGCGGAAGTGGAGGCAGCGGGTGCAAAGGCTCTGCCACTCGCCTTCGACGTCTCGGATTTCGACGCGGTTGGCGCGGCGTTTGCCGAAACGCAGACCACATTTGGCGGCGTGGATATTCTGGTCAACAATGCGGGCAACGCCGGGCCGACATCGCGGCTCGACGATCTGGTCCCTTTTTGGGAATCCGATCCCGACGAATGGCGCCGCTGGATGGCCACCAATTTCGATGGGGTGCTGAACTGCACCCGTCACGCCATGCCGTTGATGGTTAACAGTGGCTATGGGCGCATTGTGACCGTCATTTCCGACGCCGGCCGTGTCGGTGAACCGCATCTGGCGGTTTATTCCGGGGCCAAGGCCGGTGCGGCCGGCTTCATGCGGGCAATTGCAAAGGCCGGCGGCCGGTTCGGGATCACCGCGAATTGCGTCGCCTTGGGGGGCACAAGAACTCCGGCTGTCGCCGACCTGATCCCGGATGCAGAGACCGAGAAGCGGGCATTGTCGCAGTACGTGATCCGCCGTCTGGGCGAGCCGGAAGACCCCGCCGGAATGATCCTGTTCCTCTGCTCGGATGCTGCCAGCTGGATCACCGGTCAAACCTATCCGGTGAATGGCGGGTATTCTTTTGCCTGCTAGAGCCGCCATCGGACGGCTGCCGCCTCTAGTTGGAGCTGTCCGAAAAAACGCTGTCATTATCTGCCCCGAGCTCGGGGGGCAGATCCGGTATCGCGGTTTCGAAACCATCGAATTTCAACGGCTGGACAATAAAAGTCTCGGCCTTGCCGCCGTCATGCGTAATCTTGCGCAGCAGCTGGCGCGCACGCACATGGGGGTCGTCCAACGTTTCGACCAGGGAATTGACCGGACCCCATGGCACCCCCGCCTTATCCAGAAGGTCGCCCCATTCGGCGCGCGTCTTGTTGACCAAAATCGCCGCGATTTCTTCGCGCAGCGCGGCCTTGCGGGCGACACGGTCGCGGCCTGTCAACGGCGCAAGATCCGCCCTGTTGATCACATCGCAGAACGGTTTCCAGAACCAGTCCTCATGCGCGATGGACAAGGTCAAGAGCTTGCCGTCTTTGCAGGTGAACACGCCATAGCCCGGCTCGGCGATAAATTCGCCCAGCGGTGTTCCATTGGCGGCGGGAACGAGGAATGCGGTCAACATCGAAACCACCGCATCCGACATGGACACGTCCACGTAACGCCCCTGCCCTGTGCGCTGGCTCGACACCACCGCCGACAGGATTGCGATCGCCGCGAACAACGCCGCGCCAACATCCGCAAGGGGGATCGGCGGCACAGGGCCGGGCTGCTTTGCATCGGCCTGATCGGCCAGCAAACCGCCAACCCCTTCATAGCTCAGGTCATGGCCAGCCCTGTCACGATAGGGGCCGTCCTGCCCGTAACCCGAAATCGATACATAAACCAGCCGCGAGTTGACACGACGCATGTCCTCGAAACCGGCACCCAAGGCCGCAAGCTTGCCAGGGCGGAACCCTTCGACGATGACATCCGATTCCTTGGCCAGTTCGCGAAACCGTGCCAGCCCCTCGGCCGATTTCAGATCCAACGCAACGCTGCGCTTGCCTCGGTTCAGTGCCCGGAACAAGGGCGGAAATTGCCGGGCCGGATCGCCGACACCCGGTCGTTCGATCATGATCACCTCGGCTCCCATGTCGGACAACAGCATTGTGGCATAGGGACCGGGAAACTGTTCGGCAAGGCTGAGAATTTTCAGGCCGGCCAGGGGTGTAGTGCTCATATCAATCTCCAGCTCTTTTGTTTTCCACGTGCGGGTCCGCCCGAGTGCAGCGCAAATCGCCGCAAAAGACAAGGCGAAAAACCAATAATATGTATAATTATCAGGAGCTTAGCATGAGTGAAGCAAAGCAGACGCTATTCGTTGAGCGGGTCGAAAAAACTGAATGGATTACCTTCCAGCGCACCGAACAGCTCAACGCAATGTCAACGCAGATGCTGCGCGAGATGGCGGCAGCACTGGAATCGGCGCTGGCCGACGATGGGGTGCGTACAATTGTCCTGACCGGCTCTGGCCGGGCATTCTGCGCCGGTGCCGATCTGAAAGAAGTTGCTGGCGCCAAACATGCACCAGGCGAGCCGGATCTTCTGGATCTTGTCGATCACACGTTTGGGCTGATGCGACATGGCCCGAAACCGGTGATCGCCGCAGTGAACGGGCTGGCGATGGCGGGCGGTTTGGAAATGGTGATGGCCTGCGATCTGGTCTTTGCCGCCGAAAGCGCGCAACTGGGCGACGCACATTCCAACTTTGGCGTCTTTCCCGGGGCCGGCGGTGCGGCGATCCTGCCGCGTAGGATTGGCCTGAACCGCGCGAAATACCTGCTGTTCTCGGGCGAGAACGTTTCGGCACGGGACATGATGGACTGGGGACTGGTGAACAAGGTCGTCGCGGACGAAGACCTGCGACAAGCGGTGCAGGCCTTTACCGACAGGCTGGCAGAAAAAAGCCCGGCGGTCTTACGCCGCATGAAGACGGTTGCCAATCGGTCGCTGGACGTGGACGAAACCGCCGCGCTTTCCGAAGAGATGCTGAACCTGCGCGCGCACATGCGATCCTGGGACATGCACGAGGGTCTGTCGGCGTTCAATGAAAAACGAAAACCGCAGTTTCGCGGATACTAGGTCAGGAGGACAAACGATGCAGGACATTTACATCGTTGGCGTCGGGATGACGCCGTTCGGAAAGTTCCGGGACAAAACCATCAAGGACATGACCGGCGAGGCCGTCGCCGCCGCGCTTTCCGATGCCCGAGTGACGGCAGATCGTATCGACGGCGCATTCTTCTCGAACGCGGTGCAGGGCCACATGGAGGGCCAGCACATGATCCGCGGCGAAATCGCGCTGCGTGAAATGGGCATTCAGGGCATTCCGGTGGTGAATGTCGAAAACGCCTGCGCCAGCGCCTCGACCGGGTTCAAACTGGCAGTCGATTTCCTCAAGGCCGGCAATGGCGACTGCTGTCTCGCCGTGGGCGCCGAAAAGATGTATTCTGACGACCGTGCGTTGATGTTTTCGGCCTTCGACAGCGGCTGGGACGTCAGCAACAGCGAAGAGGTCGCGCAACGGCTGGCCGATCTGGGTGCAGGGGTCGAGGAACCCGAAGGATCGAAATCGCCCAAGCCCTACAGCGTGTTCATGGATGTCTACGCAGGCTTCGCCCGGCTGCACATGAAGACCTTTGGCACAACTCAGGAACAGTTCGCCGCCGTCGCCGCCAAGAACCATGCGCATTCCGTGCATAATCCACTGGCGCAATACCGAGAAGCCATGAGCGTCGATCAGGTATTGGCCGCGCCGCCGATCACCTATCCGCTGACCCTGCCGATGTGCGCCCCGATCTCGGACGGGGCCGCTGCGGCCGTTTTATGCACCGGCGAGGGGATAAAACGTCTGGGCCTAGATCCCGCGCGCGCGATCAAGGTCAAGGCCGCGATCCTGCGCTCGGGCACCGATCGTCCGCCGGAAGATTACAAGAACCACCTGACCCGGCTTGCCGCGCTTGAGGCCTATGAACAGGCCGGGATCGGCCCCGAGGATATATCGGTGGCCGAAGTGCATGACGCCACGGCCGTGGGCGAAGTGATCCAGATCGAGAACCTCGGATTTGTCGAATTCGGCGAGGGCGGTCCCGCCAGTCTGCGCGGCGAGACAAAGATCGGCGGACGCATTCCGGTGAACCCCTCGGGCGGGTTGGAATCCAAGGGCCACCCGGTCGGTGCCACAGGGATAGGGCAGGTTTTCGAACTGGTCACGCAACTGCGCGGCGAAGCTGGCGCGCGCCAGGTCGAAGGGGCAAAGAATGCCATCGCCGAAAACGGCGGGGGGTTGCACGGGGTAGAAGAAGCGGCCGCCTGCGTCATCATTCTGGGCCGTTGAAACAAGGAGACGAACCATGGAAAACGTGATCGCCGCCGCTCAGGCAATCTATACAGATGAGCAACGCATGTTGCTGGAAAACTTCCGCAAGATGGCCGAGGCAGAGTTCGCGCCGCTGGCCGAGAAATACGAGAACCTCGGCCACCCCCCCGATGCGAAAACCCTGAAGTCCCTGTTCGCCAAGGTCGAGGAATTCGGGCTGATCAGCGGCCTGATCCCCGAAGAGGAAGGCGGTGCCGGAATCGACCGCATGACCTATGGCATCCTATACGAGGAACTGGCCCGGATATGGGCCGATCTGGCAATCGCGGTGCTGATTCAGGGTCATGCCGTGTTCGCGGTCAACCTCTTGGGAAATGTGGCGCAGAAAGAGGCCTATCTGAAGCCGCTCCTGCGCAGCGAACGGATCTGTGCCACCTGTATTTCCGAACCAGAGGTCGGTTCGAACGTACGCGAGGTCAAGACACGTGCGGACCGAGAGGGCGATAAGATTTTCGTCACTGGCCAGAAGCTCTGGATTTCCAATGGGGCCCAGTCGGATTTCGCCATCGTTGTCTGCAATCTGGACGACGGTATTTCCATGGTCATCGTCGACCGCGACACCGGCAACTATGAGAGCCGCGAATTGCGCAAGATGGGACTTGTCGGTGCATCGACCTGTGAATTGTTTTTCGACCGGGCGGAAACCACCGCCGAGCATGTTCTGGGTAATGCAGGCGGCGGCCTGTTCCAGACGTTGAAACTGTTTGAGAGCGCGCGTGTGTTTGTTGGCCTGACCAGCATCGGCATTGGTCAGGCGGCATTGGAATGTGCGGTCAAATATGCCCAGGAACGCGAGCAGCATGGCAAGCCGATTGGCGGGCACCAGTTGATTCAAGGCTACCTGGCCGACATGGCCACGCACCTGGATGCCGCGCGCCTGTTGTGCCAGCGCGGGCTGCAACTTCTGGACCTGGGCGTGCGCTGTGACACCCAGACCTCGATGGCGAAATGGTATGCAACCGAAATGGCCGTCGAAATCGCCGGCAAAGCGGTGCAGATCCACGGCGGCAACGGCATCACCAAAGAGTTCGACGTTGAACGGCACTTCCGCAATGCAAAGGTCATGCCGATTCCCGATGGCACCACCGAAATCCAAAAACTGGTCATCGGGCGCAACCTGACCGGGCTTAACGCGTTCTGAAATCGTGACTCTAAGAATTGCGGCCGGGGATTCCCGGTCGCCTTATCGTAGGCCCCCGGTCCGGGGGGGGCGGCCAACGGATCATGCCCCAACCGGCGCTGCGGGACGCGTTTGATCAATGCCTGTCCCGCGTCAGTGGCAAAAAACTCACGGTTCAGGTCGGTTTCGATATAACCGGGGCAGATGGCATTCACCCGGATGCCATGCCGCGCCCATTCAAGCGCCAGAGACCGGGTCAGTTGAATCAGCCCTTCCTTGGACGCGGCATAGGCGGACACATGGCTGGCCACCCGTGTGCCCAGAAACGAGGCGACATTGACGATACAGCCCCCGCGTCCGGCATCAATCATCGCTTTGGCGGCGATACGTGCGACATGAAATGCGCCCTTGAGATTTGTGTCTATGATCGCGTCGATTTCGGCCGGCCCGTGTTCCAATGCGGGAAGAGATGCCGTCGTTCCGGCATTGTTGATGACAGTGTCAAAGACCCGTCCCTTCAGCGCGGCTTCCACCGACTTCGGGTCCGCCACGTCCATCTCTATCACATCGGCCTGCCCCCCTTCCGCCGCTATCTTTGCGGAAAGCTCAGACAAGCGGGCGACGCGGCGGGCGGCCAATGTGACGTCGACATCCTGCCCCGCCAGCAGTTCGGCGAAATGCTCGCCCAATCCCGAAGATCTGGCGGACGACTATCAATTCATCCCGGGCCAGTACGTCACGCTGCGCCGTGCCGATGATATCGATGGTGTGCGGCGATGCTATTCGGTCAGCTCCGGCCGAGACGATGGCGAGTTGCGCGTTCTGGTCAAGCTGCTGGAAGGCGGAGCGTTTTCCTCTTTCGTTCATAGCGAACTGCCACCGGGCACCGAACTTGATGTCATGACGCCCGAAGGCACATTCGGATCAAAGATACGACAAGGCGGACCACGCACCTATCTCGCCCTGGCCCCGGGCAGTGGAACTACTCCAATCATTTCGATCATCCGCTCGGTGCTTGCCACCGAGGCCGGGGCCAACTTCATCCTTTTTTACGGCAGTCGAACGCTAAGTTCCATCATCTTCCGCGACGAATTGAACGATCTCAAGGATACCTATCCCGGACGGTTCTCTCTTTTTCATACACTGACGCGCGAAGGCACCGATTCCCCACTATTCTCGGGCCGGCTTGATGCGGAAAAGCTGCGCAAGTTCTCCGGTGCCCTGTTCGCTCCGGCAGAAATAGAAGATGCTTTTCTTTGCGGCCCCGCCGAGATGATTCAGGAACTCAAGACCGCGCTCCGCGACCTAGGCGTTGAAGAGAACCGTTTTCATGACGAGCTGTTCGCTCCCGCCGATGCTGACAATACCGCCACCGTCACGCTTGCGCCGCTTACGGCGGAAGCCGCCACTGGAGAAGGAGTTCAGGTCACGGCGATCCATGATGGCACCGCCCGCAGCTTTGTGATGACACCTGATCAGGAAAGCGTGGTCTCCGCCGCCGCAGCAGGTATCGAACTACCCTATTGCTGCAAGGGCGCAATGTGTTCCACCTGCCGCGCCAAAGTTATCGAAGGCGAGGCAGAGATGACGCTGAACTATGCTTTGGAGCCTTGGTAGTTGAAGGAGAACTTTGTCCTGACCTGCCAGGCCCGTCCGAAAACCAAAAAACTGACAGTCGATTTCGACCACGTTTGACCTGTGCCGCTTTCCGCGACACCCCACGGGCGCGCGGGGCCGGGATCCCCAAGACCTTCGCCAAGTTGAAAGTCTTGGGTCCACGAAAACCCGCGTGCCAGTGTCGGCTAAAAGGTCGGATTCAGGCAAAGCGCACAGAACCCGATCTCAGCGGTCTTTTTGGTTGACGATCAGTTCTGCATTTTCGGGTAGTTCCGAAACAATGTTCACCTCGTCAGCACGAATTCGTGCATGCAGTTTGAAGGTATCAGCGGCGGCTGCTTCTGCGGCGGAAGCGTCGGCACCGTCTTCCAGCACAAGCGAGAGGCGGATCATGTCGCGATCGTTCTCGCGCGTTACCACGGCCTGCGCGGCCTTTGCGCCCGGCGTGCCGATGACAACTTCTTCAACCACGCGCGGATAAACGAAAATCTCGCGCACTTTGACCGCTGCCCCGACCCGTCCCTGCAATGCTGAAATCCGGCTGACGGTGCCATCCGCGTTGCTTTCCAGGGCAAAGGCGCTGTCGCCGGTGCCGAACCGGATCATCGGCCAGGTGGCATCGCGCGCGGTCACGACAACCTCGCCAGGTTCGCCATGAGCGACCTGTTCGCCGCTGACCGGATCGCAGATCTGCACCACGCGGTCGGGATGAACCAGGTAGCCTTCGCCGCCATCCTCATAGGCGACAAGGCCCAGATCGGCGGTGGCATAGGCGGCCCAGGTGGACACGCCGTATTCGGCCTCGATCCGGCGGCGCTTGGCCATCCAGTCGCCCATCTCACCGCCGAGGAAGGCTGTCTTCACCTTCCATGCGTCGCGGCCATAGGTTTCGATCACCTTGTCCGCCAGCGTCAGGAAAAACGCGGTCGAAGCGCAGATCGAAGTCACGCCGGTTTCGGCGATGATCTGTGCCTGAAGCTCCGTATTGCCGACGCCTCCGGGGATCACCGTGGCGCCTGCGGCCTGTGCCGCTTCGTCGAACAAAAGCCCCGCGGGCACCAGATGATACATCCAGGTGTTCAGGATGATATCCCCCGGCCCCACGCCTGCCGCCTTGAACAGCCGGTCAAGGCCGTGGCCGCCACCGTCCGAAAGGGCCGGTTCGAAAATCGGGCCGGGGGACACGTAGATCCGCCCGACATCCTTCAGATCCGAGGCCAGGAACCCGCCAAAGGGCGGGTTCTCGCGCTGGATCTTCAGAAGCTCTTCTTTTTTCATCACTGGAAGACGCGAGAGGTCCGCCACCGATGTGACAGCTGCCGGATCGAATCCGGCAGCCGTAAATCGCGATTTCAGGCCAGGAGCTTTTTCGGCCGCAGCGGCATAGGCTTGAGCTATATCTTTGTAGATATCATCAGACATTTCCATGCCTCCTCGTCCAATCGGGCGTTAAAGCGGGCAGTCCTTACGGAAGTTCGGCGCGCGCTTCTCGCGGTGCGACAACACACCTTCCTTGACGTCCTCGCTCATGAAGCCAAGCATCTCCAGCGCGGTCGACGCATCAAAGATCGGCCCGGCCTGGCGCAGCCAGTTGTTCAGCGAATACTTGGTCCAGCGAATCGCGCTTTGCGAGCCGTTGGCCAGTTCGACGGCTGTATCCAGCGCGATCTGCTGCAGCTCGTCATCCTCGACGCACATTGATACCAGACCGATACGCTCGGCCTCTTCGCCCGACACCGGCTTACAGGTCATCAGATAGTATTTCGCCTTGGCCATCGAGGTCAGCAGCGGCCAGATAATCGCCGCGACGTCACCGGCGGCAACACCAAGGCGGGGATGACCATCGACAATCTTGGCCTTCTTTCCGGCGATCGAGATGTCGGCCAGGATGGCAACCACAAGGCCTGCGCCGGCCGCTGGGCCATTGATCGCGGAAATGATCGGCTTGTTGCAGTTGATGATGTTATAGACGAGATCCTTGGCTTCTTTCCACGTCTTCATGATCTCGTGCGAATTGCCAATCATGTTTTCGATCAGGCTGAAATCACCCCCGGCGGAAAATGCCTTGCCCGCACCGGTCACGATGACCGAATTGATGTCTGGGTCACGGTCGATATCGATCCACATGTCCGTCATCTGAGTGTGGGTTTCGGCATCGACCGAGTTGAATGTCTCGGGCCGGTCGAACGTGATGCGCAGGACGCGATCCGCCGGGTAGTCAAATTTCAGTTTATCGTATTTTGCATAACGATCCGACATGGTTCTATTTCCTCCGTGGGGTATTGAGTCAGCCAGGCAGTCCCAGGACGGCCTTGGACAGGATGTTTCTTTGGATTTCGTTCGATCCACCGTAGATCGTGGTAGGTCTGGCCTTGTAGAAACTCGCCAGAACATCGACACTTACGTTGCCGACCTGAAGCGGCCCGATGGAGCCGCCATCGGGACCGGCTGCTTCGATCATCAGCTCGGTGATGCGCTGGAAGCATTCAGTCACCCAAATCTTCAGCATGGACACATCCGCACCGAGCGTCTCGCCACGTTTGAGCTGATCTGCAAAACGGGCATAAAGCGCGGCATGATCTTCCACATCCAGTGCCGCCTGGGCAAAGCGGTCACGGAACACCGGATCGTCAAACGCGCCACGGCCACGGGCAAAGCTTTCAAGCTGTCCCAGAGCGTTCTGGGCCAGACTTGGCGAACCGATGAAAATGCGTTCGAAGCTCAAGAGAGCCTTGGCCATCGTCCAACCCTTGTTCAGCTCGCCCACGAGGTTCTCGCGGGGCGTCCGTGCATTGTCAAAGAAGACCTCGCAAAACTCGGTCTCGCCCGACAGGGTCGTGATGGTGCGCACCTCGACTCCGGGTTGATCCATCGGAGCGAGCAGGAAACTGATGCCCTGCTGTTTCTTCGGCGCATCGGGATCGGAGCGCACCAGCATGAAAATATGCGTGGCGTCATGCGCCATCGTGGTCCAGATCTTCTGTCCGTTGATGACAAAGTCGTCGCCGTCAATCTCTGCGCGTGTGCGCAGGTTCGCCAGATCGGACCCGGCGCCGGGTTCCGAATAGCCCTGACACCAGATATCTTCGCAACTCAGGATACGCGGCAGCCAGTAATCTTTTTGTTCCTGGGTGCCGAATTTGATGATCAGCGGCCCGACCATCTGCACGCCCATGTCGCGGCCGCGATTGACGCCCCAGCGCTGCTGCTCTTCGTAAAAGATCAGCAACTTGGCGGCGTTCAGCCCCATACCGCCGAATTCAGCGGGCCAGGCTGGCGCGACCCAGCCCTTGGCGTGAAGCTTGCGGTGCCAATGTTCGATCTCGGCGAACTTCGGTCGGTGCGGCAGGTGACGCAGCTCCTCGGGATATTCCGCCTCGAAGAACTGGCGCACTTCTTTGCGGAACTCTGCATCGGTCATAGCGTTCCAGTCGGTCATTGTGCTGCCCCCTCTGCTTCGCGTGCCTCGAACCATATCCGCCTGTGATAGGCATCGTCGCCCAACCAGGCCGACAGCACCAGCGCCCGGTTCAGGTAGAGCCCGATATCGAACTCATCCGTGTACCCGACGGCCCCGTGCAGCTGGATGGCGTCGCGGGTGATTTTCTTGGCGGCCGTGACGGCGCGCGCTTTGGCGCGGCTGGCAATCGGGGCCCGAACCTTCGGATCGGTTTCGATGTCCATCTGCGCAAGCGCCTCCCGCACTCCGGCCTGCGCGACCTCGCACATCACGTTGAGGTCGACGGCACGGTGCTGGATGACCTGGAATGATCCGATCGGCTTGTCGAACTGCTCCCGCGTCTTGATGTAGTCGAGCGTGATCTCGAAGGCGCGCTCGCTCAGGCCGACAAGCTCGGCCGCGGCAAGCGCCGTTGCATCGGCGACAGCCTCGGCCAGTGCAGTGAGAACCGCACCGCTGCTGGCCAATTCCGCGGCCGGAGTTCCCGAAAACGAAAGCTCGCCCAGAGAGCTGCCATCCGCCTGCGTCCGCTTGTCGATGACAAGCCCCTGCGCGTCTGCCTCAGCCAGAACCAGAACCGGACCATCATCCTGTTCGGCCACGACAAGGAACCCGTGCGAACCGATCGCACCGACGACCCAGGCCTTGCTACCGGTCAGCTTTCCGTCCGCGTATCGGCAGGTCGCATCGGCAGGCGCCCCGTCGGGGCCGCGTTCCTGCCAGGCAACCGCCAATGAAATTTCGCCGCCGATGAGCTGTGCCATCTTCGGATGATCCGGACAAAGGCGGCGCAGAAGGCCGAGGCTCAGACCGATCGTCGACACGACCGGTTCCGGCGCAATCACACGGCCGACTTCCTCGGCGATGACACCCCCGGCGGCTAGGCCCATGCCAAGCCCGCCCTGATCTTCGGGCACCGCCACGCCGAAAACACCGGCCTCGGCCAGTTCCCGGACCATCTCCGGATCGAAACCGCCCCCGGCATCACGGAGTTGTCGGGCTCTGTCACTTCCGCCCGCCCGTTCAAACAACGTGCGCACGCTCTCGCGCAACAGGCGAAGGTCTTCTTGTTCGCTGGAAAGGATATCAGTTTGTGTCATTTTGTTTTCGCTGGATCATCACGGGGGTGTCGGTCGAAAAAACGACCTCGCCCTCGGGGTTTCTGGCGCTGAGCGTATAGTGCAAAACACCTCTGTCGGGCTTGCTTTTTGACGGTGTGACCGAGTTGACCGTCAGTTCGACATCAAGGGGTTCGTTCGGGTGCACAGGCCGCAGCCAGCGCAAATTGTCAAAGCCCATGCCGCCGATATTGGCAACATCGACCATCATCTCGGTCATGACCGGCTTGAACACCTCAAGCATGGTCTGAAAGCCCGAGGCGATCAGGCTGCCATGTATGGCGGTTGCATAGTCTTCATCGGTGTGCAGCCGCTGCGGATCCCATTCCTTGGCAAAGGCCTTTATTGAATCCGCGCTCATCGGAGCGCTGCGAAAGCGATAGACTTGGCCCGGCGAGAAGTCTTCCAGATACCTCAAGAGGCACCCTCCTTTGCGAAACCGTCATCGTATCCGCTCGCATCCTTGGATATTCGGATGCGGTTGAATTCTTCCAGCTTCGGATAGGTTTGCTTGAACGCCACCAGGAACTCACCCATCGGCGCGTCGAAATAGAGACCACGGTCGTTCACATATTCCATGTGCCGGTGATTCTGTTCGTCGAACTCATGAAAGAGCGCGTCGTGATAGCCGTCGAAGACCAGGGGTTTGACCCCGAATCTTTCACACAGTTCCATGTTGAATGCAGGTGTCACCTTGTAGGCCTCATTCCCCAACCACAGCTGAACATAGCCGTGGTAGATAAAGAGATCGGTCCCCATCAACTCCTGCAACTTGGGTGTATTCAGGTGGTTGCGCACATCCGCGAACCCCAGAGCGGCAGGGATACCCACAGCACGCAAACAAGCCGCCAGAAGAATTGCCTTGGGAACGCAAAACGCCGCTTCCGCCCCAGCGATACGGCTGGCACGGTAAGAGTCCTCATCCAGCGCAAAACAATAGGGATCATAGCGAATATCGTCGCGCACCGCTTCGAACAGGCGGATCGCCTTATCTCGATTGGTTGCGCCCACAGGAAGATCACGCAAAGCCGATGTCACGAAACCCTGCACTTCCAAGCTATCGCTTTCCACAAAGCGCGATGGCATGACATAACGCTCAGCTTCAGTCGGCAGGTCATCGTCAGACTTGTCCATTGGACCCTCCTTTTTTCTAACAATTGTTAGATTACCGATTCAAAACCTGCCCGTCAACGGGATTTACTCTGTCTTTGGTTGGTCCAAGCCATAACGCGTATTGTCTTCGCCCAGAGTGGCTGCAACTCCGACCGAATTTCCGGAAGAACGGAACTCCGGGGCAATTGGCAGCGGCAAAGCGGGCGCGTCCCGGCCGGAGATTTTTACGGTCCGCCCGAACACGTCACGCGCTTTGAAATGCGGGCCACGCGCCGCCTCGGCGGGCGTCTTCACGACCGAACAGCAGCAATCTGCCGCAGCCAGCAAAGGCTCCCAATGGGTCGAGGGGTGTTCCCTCAGACGACGTGCAACCTCTGCGGCACAGGCATTTGGATCGGACCAGTCATCGCGAAGGGCCACCGGCAAACCAATGACATCGCAGAACGACTGCCAGAACTTTTCTTCCAACGCGCCGACGGCGATCTGACGCCCGTCCGCAGCCGTATAAAGCCGATAACGGGCCAGGCCACCCGTCAGACGGCTGCAACCGCTTTCGATGTTCTGCCCGGCAATCACACCTTCGGCATGGGCCCAATAGGCAAAGGCGAACGCCCCCTCGGCCATTGCGATATCCAGATGCATCCCCTGCCCGCTTGCCTGCCGCGCAATCAGGGCCAGCAGGATATTCATCACCGCAGGATAGGTTCCGCCTCCGATATCGGCGACCAGCCCGAACGGGGCTGTTGGCTGGTCATCCGGTCCGCGACTGAGCGACAGGATACCCGCATCACCGACGTAGTTGAGATCGTGGCCGGCGGCGCTGGCCTTTGGTCCGGTCTGGCCATAGCCGGTGATCGAACAATAGATGAGACCGGGATTGATCTTTCGCAACGCTTCATAACCAAGCCCCAGCCGGTCCATCACGCCGGGACGAAACTGCTCTACCAGAACATCGGCCTTCTCGATCAAAGGGCGCAGACGTTCCACTGCGCCCCTTGACTTGAGGTCGATGGCCACCGATCGCTTGCCGTGGTTCAACACGGCAAATCCGATGCTCTCTCCGTCGATCCTGGGCTCGGTTTGGCGCGCGTCCTCGCCGACTCCGGGCCGTTCGAACTTGATCACTTCGGCGCCGGCCTCGGACAGCATGAGCGTCGCCATCGGACCGGGAAGAAGGGTGCTGAAATCCAGCACCAGGATATCCTTGAGAGGTTGAGCCATCTTCATTGCCTCAGGCGAAGCGCGCTGCGCCGTTGTTCAGAACAACCACGTCGCGTGCAGGAATAGACGCTCGAAACCGGACCTCGCCGTCCTCTTCCCAGATTTCGAACCGCACGGTTTCGCCGGGATAGACCGGAGCCGAGAACCGAACATCCAGACCGACAAGCCGGGCAGAATCATAGTCAAGCAACGTCTTTAGAATCGCCCGGGCCGCCAGCCCATAGGTCGCCAGACCATGCAGGATCGGGCGGTCGAACCCGACAGAACGGGCCACATCCGGGTCAGCGTGAAGCGGATTGAAATCACCGCTGAGACGATAAATAAGGGCTTGGCGGGGCAGGGTATCGATATCACATATGTGATCAGGCGCCCGGTCAGGTAGCACTGCGGGTGCCGGACCTGCCTGGTTCTCACCGCCGAACCCCCCATCACCGCGACAGAAAGCCGACATCGCCACGCGCGCCAGTTTTTCACCGCTGTCCGCGTCGATAATATCACGGCTTTGGTAAATGACGGCTCCCTTGCCCTCGCCCTTGTCGGCGATGAAGTCGATCTTGCTGCGGCCGACAATCCGGCCATGTGTCGGCAGCGGCTTGTAGATGTCGAGCCACTGTTCTCCGTGCAGCACTTTTTGCCAGTTTACGCCGGTCTTGGGATCGCGCAGCCAGAAGCCGGGATACCCCAAAATGACCGCCATCGAGGGAACTGCCTTGAGCCCGTCCTCATAGACATAGGCCAGCTCCTTTTTGTCGGTCGGATCCTCGCCGAACCCAAGGCCGAGTGCATACAGGATGGTATCCCGCTCGGTCAGCGTCTGTTCGATTTCCTCAAAGTCCCAGTTCGACAGTGCCTCGAAATCCAATGGCATTTACTTTCCTCCCTTAGTTGCCGTCAGAGCGTGTTTTGCGATCCAAGTATCGCCGTGACCTGGCTGGACAGCACACCGCCGTTGCCATGCGCCAGCGCCAGGTCGATATCCTTCGACTGAATGCCCGGCGCGTCGCCACGGATCTGACGAGCAGCCTCGATCACTGTGAAGATGCCGTACATCCCGGGGTGCACGCAGGACAGGCCGCCGCCATTCGTGTTCACCGGCAAGACGCCGCCAGGCGCGATGCGTCCGCCCTCGACAAAGGCCCCTCCCTCGCCCTTGGCGCAGAACCCAAGATCTTCGAGAAACAAAATCGTGTTGATGGTGAAGGCATCATAGAGCTCGACCGCCTGGATATCCGCAGGGGTCACTCCGGCCGCCGCAAAGGCGCGCGCGCCCGAGTCGCGGGCCGCGGTCACGGTGAAATCCTTCATCTGGGAAATCTGCCGGTGCGAGCTTGCCGTCGCACTGCCCAGCACATAGACAGGCACCTTGGGGAAATCCCGTGCGCGGTCCGCGCGGACCATCACGATCGCGCCACCGCCGTCGGTGACAAGACAACAGTCGCGCACGGTCAATGGATCGCCCACCATGCGCGCGCCCAACACGTCTTCTCGGGTCAGCGGGCCGCGCTCGAACGCTTCGGGGTTGTGTTGTGCCCATGCCCGCGCAGCAACGGCCACGTCGGCCAGCTGCTCTCGGGTGGTGCCATATTCATGCATGTGCCGGGCTGCGGCCATCGCATAGGCCGAGATCGGATAGCGCGGATTATATGGCGCCTCGTAGGCCGGCGGACGTGAAGCGGTCACGAGTCTGCCCGATGCGGTGCGCTGGTTGGAGCCATAGACGATAAGAGCGACATCACACAGACCGGCATCAAGCGCCATGGTCGCGGACGTCAGGTAGTTTACGAAGGACGAACCGCCCGACATCGTGCCATCAATGAAACGGGGCTGGATGCCCAGATACTCCGCCGCCATAAGCGCCGGCATGCTGTCTTCCATCATGGTGCAGAACAGCCCGTCGACGTCGGACAGTTTCAGCCCGGCATCGCCAAGCGCCGCAAGCGCAGATTGCGCCATGACATCATAGGCCGTCAGGCCATGGGCTTCTCCGAAACCGGCATGACCGGTTCCCACGATGGCGGATTTCCCCCGAAGTTCTGTGGTCATGACTTATACCTCCGACGGCTTGAAGAGCACGGCCGGAACACCCTCGGCCTCGCCCACGAAAGCGGTTACAGCCATGTCGATGGCGACCTCACCCGGTGCAATGTCTTCGACCCGGCTCATCATTCGAACGCCCTCTTGAAGCTCGACCATGCACACGTTGTAGTCGCCACCGCGGTTTTGGCTGCGGCGCACGACGGTTGTGGTGTAGACCCGTCCCTTGCCGGTGGCCTGCTTCCACGAAATCGCGGCGCCATGACAATGTGGACACAGGACTCGCGGGAAAAAGTGATAGGCCCCGCAGTCGTCGCACTTGGGCAGCAGGATCTCTCCCTCTGCCAGCGCGCGTTGGAAAAGCTGGTCTGGTCCTTTGGCATCCT
The DNA here is from genome assembly GCF_043557115.1 of Sulfitobacter sp. 1A13679. Lineage (NCBI taxonomy): Bacteria > Pseudomonadati > Pseudomonadota > Alphaproteobacteria > Rhodobacterales > Roseobacteraceae > Sulfitobacter > Sulfitobacter sp. 1A13679. The sequence continues at coordinate 81,392 of NZ_JBIFFO010000010.1, read as the reverse complement.
GCATAGGCGTTCTCCTTCAAGCGACCCAGTCTTTGTTCAAGCGTATTGATAATCTTTCTAACAATTGTTAGATTTAGTCAACCTTTCAGGATCAATTGAGAGAAACTCATGTCAGGTTCAGACTTAGCCCCCCTTTCCGGCAAACTCGTCGTTGCGCTGGAACAGGCAGTCGCTGCGCCTTTTTGCTCCTCGCGGCTGGCCGACGCCGGCGCGCGCGTGATCAAGATCGAACGCAAGGGCGCAGGCGATTTCGCCCGCGCCTACGATACCGCCGCCAACGGTGAAAGCGCCTATTTCACATGGCTGAACCGAGGCAAAGAATCGGTCGCCTTGGACATTAAAGCCGACGAAGACCGTGAAATCCTGCTCAGGATGCTGGAAAACGCAGATGTGTTTATTCAGAACCTGCTGCCGGGCGCGCTGGCCAAGCTGGGGCTCGATTCCGCGAGTCTGCGAGAGAGCTTCCCGCGTCTAGTGACCTGCGACATCACCGGATATGGCGAAGACGGCCCGATGCGCAACGCCAAGGCCTATGACCTTCTGGTGCAATGCGAGAGCGGTCTGGCATCAGTGACCGGTACACCCGACGGACCAGGACGGGTGGGCGTGTCGGTCTGCGATATCGCCACCGGTATGACAGCCCATGCTGGAATCTGCGAAGCACTTGTCGGGCGTGATCGCACCGGCAAGGGCAGCGGCGTTTCCGTGGCAATGTTTGATGTGATGGCCGACTGGATGTCGGTTCCACTGCTGTATCACGATTACCTTGGCAAGCCGACACCTCGTGTCGGACTGAACCACACGGTCATTTGCCCGTACGGGGCCTATGAATGCAAGGACGGTCAGCTTGTCGTCATTACCGTGCAACACAACGGCGAATGGCAACGGTTCTGTGAACACATACTGGGCGATGCGGCTTTGGCAACCGACCCCCGGTTCCATGACAACACGTCGCGAATTGAAAACAAACCCGCGCTCGAAGTTCTCATCAAGGACGTGTTCGCCTCGCATGACCGCGCCGAGATGCTGAAGCGGCTTGACGCTGCGGGCATTGCCTCGGGCGCGGTGAACGACGTGGCGACCCTGTCCGGTCACCCCCAGCTTGACCGGTCCGTAATTCGCACGCCTTCCGGTGAAATCAACGTCCCGACCCCCCCGATCCGGCGCAGCCTCGGCGAAACGGCACTGGGCCCCTGCCCGGCCTTCGATGCGCAAGGCAAGGCCCTTCGCGCCGAGTTCGGCCGTTGTTCATAAAAAACGGTAGGCAACTAAGTGGACAATCAAATGACCGATGAGAACAATCCGGCGATCCTTCAAGACGTGAAGATCGTCGATCTGACTTCTGTAGTTTTCGGACCTTTGGCGACGCAGATGCTGGGCGATCTGGGGGCCGATGTGATCAAGGTGGAAGGCCCCGAGGGCGATCTTCTTCGCCAGGTCCAGCCATCGCGCAACAAGCTGATGGGGGCCGCTTTTCTGGGGACCAACCGTAACAAGCGCAGTGTCGTACTCGACCTCAAAACACAAACCGGTCTCGATCAGTTGCGCAAACTGCTCATCGATGCCGATGTGATGATTTCGAGCATCCGGCCTGCGGCGCTTGCCAGATTGTCTTTGGATCCCGAAACCCTGCGCCAGGAAAACCCGAACCTGATCACGGTATCCGCCACCGGTTTCGGACAGGACGGGCCCTATGCCGCCAAGCCAGCATTCGACGATTCCGTCCAGTCGGTGTCGGGATTGGCCAGCCTGGCAACCTTGCGCGACCCCGAGGCACCGCCCGCTTATGCCCCGACAATTCTGGCCGACAAGCTTGGCGGCGTGACCGCCGCCTATGCCGTGATGGGCGCCCTGTTCCACCGCGAGCGTACGGGACAGGCCCAGCATGTCGAAGTTCCGATGTTTGAGACGCTGGCCGCCTTCCTGCTGGCCGAACACATGGATGGCGCCACCTTCGAGGAGACTCCGCAGGATTTCGGCTATGCCCGCATGCTGGTTCCGCACCGGCGTCCGGTTCAGACCGCAGATGGCTACATCACCATTCTGCCCTACACCAACGTGCAATGGGCGCGGTTCTTTCAGGCGGTCGGGCGCGACGACATGATCGACCATGTCTGGGTCACTGACATGGATGCCCGAAGCCGCAACATCGGCGCAGTATACGATATGGTGGCGCAGATTGCGCTGACCCGGACCACAGATGAGTGGCTTGACCTCATGGAGCAGGCCGACATACCCGCCATGCCAGTGCGCAACCTGTCAGATTTGCCGAACGATCCCCATCTTGCCGCAACCGGGTTCTTTCAACGGATTGATCACCCGACCGAAGGTGCGATCTGGACGACACGCCCGCCGGCTCGCTTTTCGGCGACCCCTGCGCGACATGATCATCGCCCGGCCCCGCGACTTGGGGAACACAGCGACGAAATTCTGGGACCGGGCAGGGAATAGCCCCACCCGGCACCGGACGGATCAAACATCCATCGAGCGTGCGATCAGTTCCTTCATGATCTCGTTGGTGCCGCCATAGATCATCTGGACCCTGCTGTCGGCATAAAGTCGCGCGATGGGGTATTCCATCATGAAACCGTAACCGCCGTGCAGTTGCAGGCATTCATGCATGACCTCGTTCTGCGTCTGGCTGCCCCACCATTTCGCCATCGAAGCCGTGGCCGCATCAAGTTCGCCCGCTTCAAGACGCGCGAGCCCGTCATTTACGAAAGAACGTAGCAATTCGGCCTTGGTTTTGCATTCCGCCAGTTTGAAGCGTGTATTCTGGAAGTCCATGATCCGGCTTCCAAATGCCTTGCGGTCCTGAACATATTTCACCGTTTCATCGATCGCAAAATCAATAAAACCGAGCGCGGTAATGCCGATCATCAGCCGCTCCCAAGGCAGCTGCTTCATCAGCTGGTAGAACCCCTGCCCCTCTTCCGGACCAAGCAGGTTCGCCGTGGGCACGCGCACATCCTCGAAGAACAGCTCAGCAGTATCCGAACCTTTCATACCCAGTTTCTTCAGGTTCCGTCCCCGGCGAAAGCCCTCGGCGCCCTCGGTTTCCAGAACGATCAACGAAACGCCCTTGGCGCCGGCGTTGCGATCGGTCTTTGCCACGATAACAACGAGATCCGCCGTGTGCCCGTTTGTGATAAAGATCTTCGAACCGTTGATCTTGTAGTGGTTGCCATCCTTTTCCGCATAGGTTTGTACGTTCTGGAGGTCAGAGCCCGTTCCAGGCTCGGTCATGGCAATCGCCGCAACGCTGTCGCCGCTGACCAGTTTCGGCAACCACTTTTTCTTCTGTTCCTCACTGCCATATGCGTTGAGATAATGGATTACGATGGACTGAATCCCATAGCCCCAACCCGTATCACCGGTGCGCCCCTGCTCGTAGACGGTAATCGCGTCGAACCCGATGCCGCCACCGAAACCACCATATTCTTCGGCAATCGAGCCACCCATGACACCCTGCTGACCGACTGTTTTCCAGAAGTCGCGGTCAACAATTCCCTGCTCCGCCCATTTTTCAATCTTCGGAGCCATCTCTGCATCGAAAAGCCTGCGTGTACTATCGGCGAACATCTTGTGTTCATCCACTGCCCAACTCGGGGAGTTCTTGATCAGAGACATGTTTTATTCCTATCGAGTCATGCTTGCATTGAGGAAATCTAACAAGTGTTTTTTTCTCGACAATGAACCCGAGCCGTTCTGACGGAGCGTCACACGGCTTCGGACCGTGCGCATCCGGATTTTTCCAATCAACGCGCCGCCCATTCGGCTCGTACAAAAAGGCCCGACAAAACAGGCGGGCCTTTTTGTAATTTTTGCAATGGACTTACAGCTTGTCGGTCAGTTCAGGCACAGCTTCGAACAGGTCGGCGACCAGACCGTAATCGGCCACCTGGAAGATCGGGGCCTCTTCGTCCTTGTTGATCGCGACGATGATCTTGCTGTCCTTCATGCCCGCAAGGTGCTGGATCGCACCCGAGATGCCGACGGCAATATACAGGTCAGGCGCGACCACCTTGCCGGTCTGGCCAACCTGCCAGTCGTTCGGTGCAAAGCCCGAGTCGACGGCGGCGCGGGATGCGCCAACGGCGGCGCCCAGCTTGTCGGCCAGTTTCTCGATCAGCGCGAAATCGTCTTCCGAGCCGACGCCACGGCCGCCCGACACCACGATACCGGCCGAGGTCAGTTCGGGACGGTCGCTTTCGGCGACCTTGTCTTCGACCCATTCCGACAGGCCCGAAGCGGAGGCCCCGCCCACGGTTTCCACGGCGGCCGAGCCACCGGTGCCGGCCGCGTCGAAGCTGGCGGTGCGGAAGGACACGACCTTTTTCGCGTCGCCCGATTTCACCGTCTGGATCGCGTTACCTGCATAGATCGGGCGCTCGAACGTGTCGGCATCGACCACGCCCGAGACGTCGGTCAGCATCATCACGTCCAGCAGCGCGGCCACGCGGGGCAGCACGTTCTTGGCGTCGGTGGTGGCGGGCGCCACGATGTGATCGTAATCGCCTGCCAGCGACACGATCAGGTCGGCGGTCGATTCCGCCAGGCGATGACCCAGCGCGGGGTCTTCGGCGACCAGCACCTTGGCCACGCCATCAATTGTCGCGGCTTCTTTCGCGGCGTCGGCGGCGGATGCGCCGGCGCACAGAACCGTCACGTCGCCCAGGGCCTTGGACGCGGTGACCGCCTTTGCGGTCGCGTCCATCGACAGTTCACCATTGTTGACTTCGGCAAGAAGAAGAACAGCCATCACACCGCCCCCTTTTCCTTGAGTTTCGCAACCAGCTCGTCGACCGAGCCAACCATTTCACCGGCGGCGCGTTCGGCCGGCTCGGACGTCTTGACCACGGTCAGGCGCGGGGTGACGTCGACGCCGTAATCGGCGGCGGTCTTTTCATCCAGCGGCTTTTTCTTGGCCTTCATGATGTTGGGCAGCGACGCATAGCGCGGTTCGTTCAGGCGCAGGTCGACGGAAACGACGGTCGGCATCTTGACCTTGATGGTCTGCAGGCCGCCATCGACCTCGCGGGTGACGACGGCGCTGTCGCCATCGATGCCCACTTCCGAGGCAAAGGTCGCCTGGCTCCAACCGAGGATCGCCGACAGCATCTGGCCGGTGGCATTCATGTCGTTGTCGATCGCCTGCTTGCCGCAGAGAACCAGACCGGGCTGTTCCTCTTCCACGACCTTGGCAAGGATCTTGGCCACTGCCAGCGGCTCGATATCCTGGTGCACGTCATCCGCTGCGACGACCAGGATGGCGCGGTCGGCGCCCATGGCCAGTGCGGTGCGCAGGGTTTCCTGCGCCTGTTTGACGCCGATGGATACCGCGACGACCTCTTCGGCTTTTCCCGCCTCTTTCAGGCGGATCGCCTCTTCAACGGCGATTTCGTCGAACGGGTTCATCGACATCTTAACGTTGGCGAGATCGACACCGCTGCCATCCGCCTTGACGCGGACCTTCACGTTGTAGTCGATCACGCGTTTCACAGGCACGAGTACCTTCATTGGCGTGGGCTCCTTGAGTTTTGCGATAAGGTTTCAACCGAGCTAACGGTCTTTGAATTCTGGAGTTCTTTTTTCCGAGAACGCTTTCATCGCCTCGGGAAAGTCATGCGCGCACAGCAAAACGCTTTGGGCATCGCGCTCGATATCCAGCGCCTCGAGATAGCTGCACTCGGCTGCGGCGCGCATCACACGCTTGGCGGTCTGAACGCCAAACATCGGGTGCGTTGCAATCTCGCGGGCAATTTCCAACGCCCGTACCTCGACCTGGTTGGCCGGCACGCATTCTTCGACAACGCGCAGGTCCCTAGCGGTGCGTCCGTCGATCTCGCGGCCCGTGAGCACCAGCATCCGCGCCACCCCCGCACCGGCACGCTGTTGAAGCAGCCAGCTTGATCCCGTGTCAGGACAGCCGCCGACGCGCGCAAAAACTTCGCACAGCCGGGCATCTTCGGCAGCAACGACAATGTCCGCCGACAAGGCCAGGCTTAAACCCGCGCCAAAAGCCACGCCGCATACCGCGGAAATCAGAGGTTTGCGAAACAGATAGGCCGCGCGTCCGCCATCGTGAACCAGCTCCACCATTTCCGATGTCGCCTTTGCGCCTTTCGCGATCTCAGACTGAAACCCGACAAGATCGCCGCCGCTGCTGAAATGATCGCCACCGGTCATAACAACGACACGGATCGTAGCGTCCCGTTCGGCTTCGCGCAGGAGCGCCACTAGTTCTTCGACGAACCCGATGCTGTAAGGGTTGCGTTTTGTCGGCTGAAGAAACCGCAGGATTCCGACAGGGCCATCCCTGTCCAGGCGAATAAGCTCAGTCATTCAAGCCTCCATCAGGTCCCGGTCCAGACGGGTGCTCGCTTTTCAGCAAAGGCCTTTGGGCCTTCAATCGCGTCGTTGCTGGCGTAAACCACCTCGTGCAGGCGCTTGCCCTCTTCCAGACCACCGGCACAGCCAAGATCCATGGTTGCGCGAACACTGCCTTTCGCGGCAACAACCGACAGCGGGGCCGCGCTGGCAATGCGTTTGGCAAGGTCGAAGGCCCGTGCGCGGACAGCATCGGGAGTGTCTTCGATATAGTTGGTGAACCCGTATTCGTGCAGGCGCTCGATCGGCATCAAGTCGCCGGTCAGAACTATTTCCATAAGGATGGGCTGCGGCAGCATGGACAATGCTGGCGATGCCCAAGGCGATCCACGACCGATCTTTACTTCGGTGATACCGACCTTGGTCCCCTTGAGACCGACCCGCAGATCGCAATTCAAAGTCAGCATCATTCCGCCCGCCATCAGCGACCCCGTCATCGCCGCGATGATCGGTTTCTTGCAGGCGCGCATTGTCTCGTGAAACGGGTCGCGCATCTTGGTCAGAATATCGACGCCCTCGTCGCGTGCGATTTTTGTGGCTTCCTTCAGATCCAGTCCGGCGCTGAACACGCCACAATCGGCCGAAGTCAGAATGGCCACACGAACGCTGTCATCCGCCTCGATCTTTTCCCAAGCATCGGTCAGCCCGTTCGTAGCCGCCACGGAAAGTGCGTTTTTGCGTTCGGGCCGGTTAATACAGACGGTTGCAATTCCGTCTTCGATCTTCACGTCAATGGGGCTCATGATACCTGCTTCGCTTTCTCGGGACAATCTAACTGCGGAAAGCTTCCCCGCGACGTGTCTGCCGCGGGGAAGCCCAGTCTTATTCGACGGTGAAAGTCGCCGAGCTGTGCTTGATGACATCCCAAACAACGTCGAGATAGTCGGCGCTCCAGTCGGTCAGCGGAACCCAGGTTTCGCCATTCCACTGTTCGACCCGGGTCTTGCCACCACCTCCGTGGTCTTTGTCGGTCACTGTAACCGGGGCCATGATGCCGTTTCCATCGAAGTTCTCGATCGATTCAAAGGCATTCTTCATGGTTTCCGGTGTGATCGGCCAACCGTTTTCGGTAATCGCAATACGCGCAGCTTCGAAACCGGCCGAGTAGATCGCCATGCCCGTATTGTAGTACACGTCGCGCACGAGGCTCTCGGGTCCGCTGCCCTTGCCATTGGCATAGTAGGTGTCCAGCATCGTCTTGACGATCGGAACTTCCTGGCCACCGGCCACGTTCGTCCCGCGCAGGATGCCTTTCGCCTCTTCCGCGCCGATATTGGCGATATCGACTTCGTTCAGCCAGTTCACCGACAGATAGCGGTCGATCGGGAAACGGTTGCGGCGCATTTCCTTCGAGGCGACCACATGTCCGCCCGCCAGTAGCCAGCTGATCACATAGTCGGGCTTGTCGCGGCGGATTTTGCTCCATGCGCCGGCTTGATCCGACCCGGGAAGCGGTACGGGATACAGCTCCAACTCGAACCCTTCCTTTTCGGAAAGCGTTTTCAGGATCTCGATCGGTTCCTGGCCAAAGGGATAATCCAGATAGATGAACCCGATCTTCGCCTTGCTCAAGTCACCGCCCATCTGACCCTTGATGAAGGCAACGTCATTTGCCGCCTGCTGCCAGTACGTCGGACCGACCGGGAAAACCCATTCGAACACTTCGCCGTCCACCGCGTCACCGCGGCCAACGAAAGACTGCATCAGTACGTTACCGTCCTTCATGGCACGCGGCAAAACCGCGTTCGTGACCGGCGTGGACAGAAAATTGAAAAGGAAAACGCCTTCGCGCTTGAGCTGCTCATAGCATTCCACGCCACGCTGCGGTTCGTTGCCGTGATCGCGAATGATGACTTCAACCGGATGCCCTTCAATACCACCGTTTTCGTTGGTGTACATCGCGAGATCCTGCGCGGCCTGGGCCACCTGCGGCGAAATGAACGTGTAGGATTTACTGAGGTCGAAGCAGAGTCCGAAGCGGATCGGCTCCTTGTCCTGCGCTGAGGCCACAGTCGCGCTTGCAGCCAGCGCAGTAGCAAGGACCACTGCCTTAATGTGCTGTTTGACTTTCATGTTTTCTCTCTCCCGTTTCTAGGGTTTAGGGCGATGATACCGTTTCGTAAGCGCCGCTGCCGCCCTGCGTAGCGTCACCCTTCCTGCTACCTGTCTTTCACTGCTCGTATTTTGAGGAACTTTCTTTCACCACGTCCCACACGACGTCCGTGTACTCAGAGATCCAGTCGGTTTGCGGCACCCAAGTCTCCCCGTCCCACATCTCGATCCGGGTCTTACCGCCGCCGCCATGATCTTCGGCCGTCACCGTAATGGGGGCCATCAGCCCGTTCGCGTCGTATCCCTCAAGAGATTCCAGTCCGGCTTTGTAGGACTCCGCGGTTATCGGAAGGCCTTCCTGTTCTGCCGCCCTGCGCGCGGCTTCGAACATGATTGAATACATCGCCAGACCGGTGTTGTAGAAAACGTCCTGCGTCTTCTCGATCGGGCCGGACCCCTCGCCCTTGTCATAAAGCTCGGACATGATTTCCTGATACAGGGCAATATCCTGACCGCCCACGACATTGGTACCGCGCTTGATACCCTTGGCGGCCTCTTCACCGATGTTGGCGATATCGACTTCGTTCAACCAGTTGACCGAGATGTACTTGTCCATCGGAATGCGATTGCGCTGCATCTCCTTCGACGCAACCACATGCGCACCGCCCAACATCCAGACGATTACATGATCGGGCTTGTCGCGGCGCACCTTGGACCACACACCGGCCTGGTCACTGCCCGGAAGCGGCACGGGGTACAGCTCAAGCTCGAAACCCTCTTTTTCGGACAAGGTTTCCAGGATCTCGATCGGCTCCTGTCCGAAAGGGTAATCGAAATACACAAACCCCACCTTCACGTCCGACAAGTCGCCATCATGCAATTGCTTTATGTAGGCAACATCATTGGCCGCCTGTCCCCAATAGGTCGGTCCGACCGGATAGACCCATTCGAAAACGGTGCCGTCAACGGCATCGCCTCGGCCGACAAGCGACTGCATCAGGATACGCCCGTCTTCCATGGCCCGCGGCAGGATAGCCAGAGAGACCGGAGTGGACAGGGTATCGAAGACGAATACACCCTCGCGGCTGAGCTTGGAGTAGCACTCGATTCCGCGCTGCGGTTCGTTCCCGTGGTCACGCACGATGACTTCGACCGGTTCCCCACCGATGCCGCCCTTCATGTTGATGAGCTTGGCAAGGTCCATCGCGGCCTGCGAAACCTGCGGCGTGGCAAAGGTATAGGCCTTGCTGAGATCGTAGCAGATGCCGATCTTGAATGGCTCAGCCAGCGTCTGGGTGCCAAACATTGCTCCGCCGAACATTGATAATACGGCCAACGCTTTGGTAAGTTTCTTCATTTGTTCCTCCCTGAACAACTTCTGATTAGTACCTCAACTCAACCAACGTTTGCGTCGGCTGTAGTGCTTGACGTTGTGAAAATCGGTCTCTCCGCCGCCTAGATAGAACTCCTGAATGTCGGAGTTAGATTTGAGCGCCTCGGCGGTGCCGTGCATAACAACGCGGCCGTTTTCGATAAGGTACCCTTGCGAAACGATTTCCAGAGCCGCCAAGGCGTTCTGTTCCACCAGCAGGACGGACAGGCCCTCATCCTTATTGATCTTTTGCAAGATGCCGAAGATTTCCTCGACCAGGAACGGAGCAAGCCCGAGACTTGGTTCATCAAGCATCAACAGCTTCGGCTGGGTCACGAGGGCCCGCCCAATGGCAAGCATCTGTTGCTCACCACCCGACAAATAGCCTGCTTGCGAATTCTTGCGTTCGGCAAGCCGCGGAAAATATCCGTAGATCTTGTCCTTTTCCGCATTCAGCGTTGATCGGGACATTCCGCGCGGCGCGGCGGCGGTCAGGTTCTCGTCGGGGGTCAGGTGTTCGAAGACTCGTCGCCCTTCGATGACATGACAGATGCCCATCTCGACGCGTTTTTGCGCGAGCGCTTCGGTAATGTCCGCTCCCTGGAACGTTATCTCACCTCGGCTGATGCGTCCGCGCTCAGCCTTCAAAAGACCGCTGATCGCTTTCAACGTGGTGCTTTTCCCCGCTCCGTTCGATCCCAAGAGTGCGATCATCCCGCCTGTAGGAACCTGAACCGAAACACCTTTGATCGCCAGCATTACATTGTCGTACAGCACCTCGACACTGTTCATGGACAGAATGTTCTGGGCTTCAACTTTCTCTTGCATCGTCAATTCCCTTATTTCTTGAACTGATCGAAGGGCCAGACCATCAGGTAGTCTCTGATGTTGCCGTAGAGTTTTCCCAAACCGAGTGGTTCGATCAGAAGGATAATGACGATCAGTGCGCCATAGACTGCGTTCGGGATGTGAGCGAGCGTTTCAACGTTGATCTGCATGCCAATCCATTCACTCAGCGTGACGACGAGACCGTTCACGATACCCGGAACAAGAAGGATCAGGGCAACCCCAAAATAGGATCCGATGATGCTGCCAAGACCTCCAACGATCACCATCGCAAGAACCTGGATCGAAACGGCAACCGAGAATTGCTCGGGTGCGGCGAGAAAGAAAAAGGTGGCAACAAGCAACGCACCGCTGACGCCCGCGATGAACGACGAAGTCGCGAATGCGAGAATTTTGTAGTAGAAACTGTTCACACCCAGGATCGCGGCGGCAAAATCTTTTTCACGGACAGCGACCAAAGCGCGACCGAGTCCAGTACGCTTGAGATTAAGCATGAAGATCGTCACCAAGACACACCAGCCGAAGGCGACATAGTAGAAGCCAGTATCAGTGGTAATCTCTTGCCCGAGCAGCGCCAATGTCGGTGACTGGAGCGACGCGTGTGAGCCCCCCGAGATCGCCGGAGAGTGGGTCAGAACCCAGTCCATCACAAATTGCATCGCAAGAGTGGTAAGGGCGAGGTACAGTCCCTTGACCCGCAAAGCGGCAAAAGCAAACAGGCTGCCGATCACGGATGACGTCAACCCGCCGATGATCAGCGCGAATTCCCACGGCACCCCGAAACGCGCGGCATGGATCGCCGAATAGGCGCCGACCGCCATGACCGCGGCATAGCCCAGGTGAAGCTGCCCCGCCCAACCTGTCACCAGGTTCAGCCCCAAAGCGGCGGCCGTCCAGATCAGCCAGGGAAGCAAGTAGCTGTTCAGGTAAAGCGACGGAATGATGAACGGCGCGGCAAGACCGATCAGAAAGATGAATGCTGTCAGATTTCTGTCGGCAGGCACCTTGAAGATACGGCTGTCCGAAACGTAGTCGGCGTGATGGACGCCAGAAAGTCTGTAAAACATCCCTTACACCCTTTCGATGTCGTGACGACCAAATAGCCCGTGCGGACGGATCATGACCGTAAGAATGAGCACGGCGGCGACGATAAGCTCACGGCTTCCGCCTCCGACAAGCGGATCGAGGAAATCAGCGCCAACGTTTTCGACGACGCCCAGGATGATGCCCGCGATCACGGCGCCAAGGATACTGTCGAGACCACCGAGAACGGCAACGGTCAGACCCTTGAGCAGCAACAGCGACAGCGCCTGATCGACACCCTGAATTCCGCCCCAGATAACGCCCGCGGCGACAGCAACAACAGATGCCAGCGCCCAGGACAGGCCAACTCCGCGTTCAACCGAGATGCCGACCGACCACGAAGCCATGTAATCATCCGCGATCGCCCGCAACTTGATCCCGGTCCGGGTTCGGAAAAACAGCATGAATGCGACAAACAAGGCGAGCGCAACACCGGCACCAACCAGATGGATGCGGCTGATGAAGATGTCGTCCAAAAACAGTGGATCATAGCTGACGCCCAATTCCATCGAACGTGACGTCCCGCCCCAAATCGCAAGCGTTGTACCCCGCAGGAAAATGTCGAGGCCGAGTGTCAGCATCAAGATCATGACAACCGGCCGACCTGCGAGACGGCGCAAAGCAACACGCTCAATGCCGAACCCAAGGCCGAACATGACAACCGCAGCCAGAGGGATGGCCAGCCACAAGGGTAAACCCACGTCGCGTGCCAGCGCCAAGACCACATAGGCCCCGACCATGGTCAACCCGCCCTGCGCCAGATTGGGCACCGAAGATGCCTTGTAAATCAGCACAAGGCCGATGGCGAATAGCGAGTACAGCAGACCCGTCAAGGCTCCGTTGATCGCAAGCTCTGATAGAAAGACCCAGTCCATTTATACCTCCCTGATGGGAAGGCTTCTTTCGACCTTCCCTACTTCCCCGGTCTCGTAAGTCACCTGCGCGCTTACATGGACCTCTTTTGAACCGTCGTAGAGCGCCGCGATCACGTCAGCATAGCGTTCCTGAACGACCTTGCGCCGTAGTTTTCGTGTCCGTGTGATTTCACCATCGTCCGGGTCGAATTCTTTCGGCAGACTGACAAAGCGTTGCAGGCGCAATGGTTCGGTGACGGCCTTGTTGACCCGTTGGAAGGCCTCGCGAAGCAACGTCGCGACCTCTTCACGCTGAGAAAGATCGGCATATGACACGTAAGGTACGCCGTTCACTTCGGCCCAGTGCCCCACGGCCTCGAAATCCACGCAGACCATCGCCGTCAGTTCCTTCAGCCCGGCGCCGATTACGGCAGCATCCTTAATATAAGGGCTGAATTTCAACCGGTTCTCGATGTAGTTTGGCACAAACCGCTCGCCTCCGGCCGTATGCATGACCTCGGAGACGCGCCCCAGAACAACCAAGTGTCCATCTTCCTCCAAATACCCGGCATCACCTGTATGCAGCCACCCGCCCTCAAGGGCTTCGGCGGTCGCTTCGGGTTTGTTGAAGTACCCTTCGAATACGCTGTCCGAGCGTACCAGGATCTCCCCGTCCTCGGCGATGGTCACCTCGACGCCGGGCGCGGGTTTGCCGACGGTATGAAGGCGCACTTCACCCGGAGACTGAATTGCATTGATCGCGCTGTTTTCGGTTTGGCCATAGAGTTGGCGCAATTTGATTCCCAAGGATCGGTAGAAAACAAAGGTGTCTTCGCCGATCGCTTCGCCGCCGGTGAACGCGTTCTTGAGGCGGCTCATTCCGAACTGGTCCTTGATCGGTCCGAAAATGATTGCCTCGCCCAAAAGTCGGCCCAAAGGCTCCAATATACCACCGCTTTTTCCGTTCAGCTTGCGTGTCTCAGCGGCGATGGCCCGATCCATGAAAAAATGGTACAGCCATTTCTTTAAAGGGGACGAATTTTCGATACCCACCTGGATTGTCGTCAGCATCTGGTCCCAGCTTCTCGGAGCCGCCAGATAGAAGGTCGGAGCGATCTCGCGCATGTCGCGCACGACCGTTTCCTGGCGCTCAGGCACATTCACGGTGAAACGCCAAAGGAGTGCCGCGGCAACGGTTATGGCGTAGTCTCCCACCCAGGCCATCGGCAAGTACGCGAGGATCTCCTCATTTTCGTCGAAGGCACCCGCCGCATGTCCATTCCGAGCAGCAGCAAGAACGTTCTTCTGACTCAGTACGATGCCCTTCGGCGCGCCCGTCGTTCCGGAGGAGTGCAGAAAAATGGCCGGATCTTCCGGCTTCGCACGACTAAGCAGTTCCTCACGCAGGCCCGGGGTTTCGTTCAGATCGTGCTGACCAACTTCGATCAGGTGATCCCAGGACAACAGCCCTTCAACCTCGTAGAAGCCAAGACCGCGCGCTTCATCATAAATGATGTGGTCGATGCCCTCGGCGCCCGCGTCCTTCAGTTCCAGGATCTTGTCAACCTGTTCCTGATCTTCCGCAATGGCCGCGACGATCTCGACTTCGCCAAGAAAGTGCCTTAGTTCCTCAAGAGTTGCGCCCGGATAAGCGGGCATGGCGTAGGCACCAAGCAACGAAACAGCCAGCATGCCGCCATAGAGCCGCGCACGGTTATCGCCCAGAACAAGCACTGCTTTGCCAGGCTTCACGCCGATTTTTTCAAGCCCAGCCGCACAGGCCACCACCTCTTGGGCGTATTCCGCCCAGGTGGTTTCTTTCCATATCCCACGCTCTTTTTCGCGACGGGCGATATCCTTTCCGTGGAGCGACGCGTTCTTCGCCAGAAGTGCACCAATCGTTTCGCCGCCTGAAGACCGGTTCTTCGTAAAATCAGTCATGCGACCCTCCGATATATGCCTCGATGACCCGCGGGTCCTTCACAACCTCCTTGGGGATGCCACTGGCGATCATTTCACCGTAGTTCAGTGCCAGCATCCGATCACAAATGCCGGTGATGACATCCATATGGTGTTCGATCAGCAGAACGCTGACGCCGCGTTCGGCACGGGCATCCAGAATGAAACGGGACATATACCCTTTCTCTTCCTGGTTCATGCCGGCCATCGGTTCATCGAGAATCAGCATCTGTGGCTCGGCCACCAATGCCCGCGCCAGCTCGACCCGCTTTTTCAACCCGATCGGAAGACCATCGACCAACTCATGCCGAATGCTCTCGAGCTGTAGAAACTCGATCACCTCCTCGACGATTTTACGGTTCTCGATTTCTTCACGCTGTGCTGCCCACCAATATAGCGCCGTACGCAAAACGCCTGGGCTCATGTGGATGTGCCGCCCGAGCAGGATGTTGTCCAGAACGCTCATCCCGTTGAACAGGGCAAGATTTTGGAACGTTCTGGCAACGCCGAGCTTGGCAACCTTGTGAGGCGCCGTACCCGTAATGTCGTTTCCTGCCAGCCGGACCCTGCCCTCGTTTGGCGGGTAAAATCCGGTAATTGCGTTTGTTAGCGTTGTCTTGCCGCTGCCATTCGGACCGACAAGTCCAAAGATTTCCCCTTGTCGAATAACGAGGTCAACACCGGTGACAGCGACGATGCCGCCGAACCGTCGTTCGACCCCGCTGCACTCCAGTATCGCCCCATCATCGGCTCCGATTGCTGTGTTAATCCTTGTCGTCATCTAGATATCATTGTCCCCCTAAGGTTCACGGCCAACATCAGGTAATCCGGAAGTAGTCCGGCCGCCCCGTTGGCCATGGATCCCCCCACAATTGCTGCCCACCGTCGATGTTCAGAACTTCTCCGGTTACGAATTTCCCTGAATTCGCCGCCATATAGACAACCCCTTCAGCGACATCCCATTCGTCCCCGGCGTGCCGCATCGGGTTGGAGTCCTGAAAGGTCGCAGAACCCTCCGGAGGGTAGTTCCCGAAACCGTTGCTTTCGCAGCAACCCGGCGCCACGCAGTTCACTCGGATACCGTGCGGGGCCCACTCCACCGCAACCGACTTGGACAGGTAAACTACCCCTGCCCGGGCCGCACAGGTATGCGCGATGCCGGGCATGCCGCGCCAGATATCGGCCACGATGTTGACGATGGAGCCCGATTGCTTGTTGGCAACCCAGTGGCGCGCCGTGGATTGCATCATCCACCACGTGCCGTTCAGGTTGGTGTCTATGACCGCATTCCAGCCCTTTGGACTAAACTCCAACGCTGCTTGCGGAAACTGACCCCCAGCATTGTTCACCAATACGTCAATCGCCCCGAACTCCTGGTTCGTCTTGGCGACAAAATCCTCGACCTGCTCAGGCTCCCGGATGGTCATAGGCACAGCGAAAACTTCGCCCCCGAAACTTTCAAGAAACTCCTTGGCCAAAGCCAGTTTCTCTTCGTTGCGTCCATTGATCGCCAGATTGGCCCCGAGCCTTGCGAACAAGGTCGCAATTGCCAGCCCCAATCCGCCTCCGGCCCCGGTCACCACAACGACTTTGCCGGTGAATAAACCGCTTGCGTAAACGGTTGCACGTTTTGATAGGTCCTCCCTCGAAGACCCAAACTGCGTCTTATTCATGACGCCTCCTCCCATTCCCCATTAGGGGCAGCTGCCAGTAATCTAACGGGCGTTAGAAAATTGGTCAAGACAACTTTTCCCACCAGCCCCGCCCGTTATCTCCGATCAGTAAGACTTTGGAAGTCCAAGGGCTTTTTCTGCTATGAACGACAGAAGCATCTGCGGTGTCACCGGTACGATGCGGAACAGCAGAGCTTCACGTACCAGTCGCTCCACGTGATATTCCTTAGCATATCCGAATCCGCCAAACGTAATTTGCGCGGCTTCGGTCGCCTCGACCGCGGCGTCGGCGGCCAAAAGCTTGGCGGCGTTCGCCTCGACGCCGCAGGGTTCTCCCGCATCGTAGAGGGCTGCAGCGTGCATCACCATGAGATTGGCAGATTCCACTCGCGCCCAGGCTTTGGCGAGTGGATGCTGAACACCCTGATTTTGGCCGATCGGGCGGTCAAAAATCACACGTTCGTTTGCATAATGCGCCGCTCGCGCCAGTGCGTTGCGCGCAATACCGATGCATTCACCGGCCACCAGGATGCGTTCGGGATTCAACCCGTGCAAAATTTGCCTAAAGCCTTTGCCCTCCTCCCCGATCAGGTCCTCAGCCGGAATCGGCAATCCATCGATGAAGACTTCGTTCGAATCGACAGCCTTTCGACCCATCTTTTCGATCTCTCGCACGTCAACGAAATTTCGGTCGAGATCTGTATAGAACAGGCTCAGCCCTTCGGTCGGGCTGCTCACATCCTCAAGCCGCGTTGTTCTGGCCAGAAGCAACATCTTGTCTGCCACCTGCGCGGTAGAAATCCAGACTTTTTGTCCGTGCACGACATATCTGTCCCCCCGCCGCACCGCCATGGTCTTCAGCTTTGTGGTATCCAGCCCCGTCGTCGGTTCGGTCACGGCGAAACAGGCCTTTTCATCGCCTGCTATTAGAGGGCCAAGCATACGCGCGCGCTGCTCATCGGTCCCAAACTTCACCACCGGGTTGAGCCCGAAAATGTTCATGTGGATGGCCGAGGCTCCGCTTGCGCCGGCCCCCGACTCGGCGATTGCCTGCATCATTATGGTCGCCTCGGTGATCCCCAGACCAGCGCCGCCGACAGCTTCTGGCATGGCGATACCCAGCCAGGCGCCATCGGCCATTGCCCTGTGCAGTTCATGGGGAAAACCACCGTTGCGATCCCGATCCAGCCAATAGTCGTCGTCGAACCTTGCGCAAATCCGCAGAACCTGGTCGCGAATCTCTTGTTGGTCGGCGGTCAATCGAAATGTCATAGCGCGCGCCCTCTTTCCAATCTTACGAGCCCAGCCTCACATAGGGCAGCGATCCGCTCATCGTCAAAACCAAGATCACGCAGAATGCTTTGGCTGTCTGCGCCAGGCGGTCGTCCCAGCCAACGAAGCTGACCGGGCGTCGCGCTGAGATGAGGGACCGGACCAATGACCTGAGTCTGTTCGCCAGCGACCGACACGATATCCCCGCGATGGCGTATCTGCTCGTTCGTCGCGATTTCCTCGACACTCAACACACGCGAGGCAACGGCATCATGGCGGGCGAATACCGCCTCCACTTCCTTAGCCGTGTGCTGCGTGACGAAATCATTGATCGCGTCAAAGACCACCGTCATGTGCTGCGACATCTCGCCGAGTGTCGCAAACCGCGGATCATCGGCAAGGGCGTCCCCGCCGACTGCCCGCAACAGTCGGTGCGCGGTTTCCGCGCTCCCTGCGGAAACGGTCAGCCACACCCCATCGGACGTTCGGAACATCCCCCCCGGAGCAAAGTCCATCGGCTGGCGCAGCCCATTGCGCCGCGGCGAGAGGTTCGCGCCCGTCAATGCGGGAACAGGATAGTCCATCAACCGAAGCAACGCCTCGAACACCGCAAGATCGACGACCTGACCGCGTGCAATGCCCTTTTCGCGAGCAAATAGCGCGATCATGATTCCCAAAGCGCCCATCAGCCCTGTCGTGCTGTCGGCCGCCGGAAAGCCGGGGTGCATCGGCGGCCCGTCGGGAAAACCGGTCAGATGCGCTAATCCACTCATGGCCTCCGCAGCACGCCCAAACGCTGGCACGTCGCGCATCGGACCGTCCTGTCCGTAACCTGAAACCCGCAAGACAACCAAGTCCGGGTTCCAATCGTGCAAGACGTCTGGCCCAACACCGGCACGTTCCAGCACACCCGGTCGGAAATTTTCGATCAGCACGTCGGCATCTTCGACCAACTTTCGCAGGATGTCCCGGCCCTCGTCGGACTTCCAGTCCAGGCCTAGTGTTTTCTTGTTACGGCCCAAAGTCTTCCACCAGACGCCCACCCCATCCTCTGCCTTGGGTCCAAGGTCGCGCATCATATCCGTCCGGTTGGGGGCTTCGATCTTGATGACATCTGCACCAAAATCCGAGAGTAAAGCTGCCGCAAGTGGTCCGGCAATTACGTGACCAAGTTCTATAATCTTCAGTTGATCAAGGGGTCCAGACATCTGCACTTTCGACTTTGCTAATTTTCTAATGGTTGTTCGATTCCTAGCAAAGGCGAAGTCGGACCTCAAGATTCAAAGGTAATCACTTCCCCAAAAACGTAACCGCCCGGTTGTTACCGCGGATCAGTTTATCGGCGTCCAGTTCCATGAAAGCAGTTCGTTGAGCGGGTTGGTCATGTGATTGTGGATGCGGTCGAGGATTTCGGCCAGCCAGGCTTGCCGATCGTGGCCGTTCATCTTGGCTGTCTCGACAAGGGAGATCGCCCGGGACAGCGTTTCGCCACCGCTGTCGGAGCCTGCAAAAAGTCAGTTTTTTCGCCCGATGCTGATCGGGCGCATGACGCGCTCGGCGGTGGTGTCGTCGATGCCGACGCGGCCATCTCCAAGGAAGAGCTCGAATGACGGCCAGCAGCTGAGACCATAGCGGAAGGCCTTCGCGAGACCGTCCTTGCCGGGAATGCGTAGCAGTTGGGCCTCGGTCCATGCCTTGAAGGCCTAGACCATGGAGCGGGAGTGCGCCTGGCGTGCTGCCAGCCGCAGTTTCGCTGTCTTTTTTGCCCACCCGAACTATGGCCTGCCGTGCGTTCTTTCAGGCCTGTGGGACGAAGCGCTCGTCTTTGGCGGCACCGAAGTGGCTCCGACATTCGGCGGTTTTCTCGAAGGCGCGCTTGAGGCGACGGAACATGCCTACACCGTCCTTAAGACGGGTCGAGGGCGCTCAGAGAAACGCTTATAACTGCATCTGCGTTCAGGCTGTCGCTGGGGAACCTGAAGGAGCGTTTTCTTGTTTAGGCGGCTTGATCAAGAAGAACAGCGCATACAATACCGGCACCGCGACCAGTGTCAGGATCGAGGCGAACGCGAGGCCACCCATGATTGTGACAGCCATCGATGCGAAGAAGGCGTCTGATATGAGCGGAGTCATACCGAAAATCGTTGTGCCCGCAGCCAGCACGACGGGCCTCAAACGGCTGACCGAGCCATCGATTACCGCCTGATAGTCCTCGACACCTTCGGCGCGTTGCTGATCGATTTCTTCCACCAGCACAATGGCATTCTTCATCAGCATCCCGGAAAGGGACAAGAAGCCGAGAAGCGCCGTGAACGTGAACGGTAGCCCAGTGAACAGCAGACCAAGAACCATCCCCGTGACCGACATCGGAACCACGAGCCACAGGATCAGTGGCTGGCGCACTTTGTTGAACATCAGGATCGAAATTGTCAGCATTACCAGAAAGCCCAAGGGAAGCTGTTTGCCGAGACTTGCCTGCGCTTCTCCCGCGCTTTCGAACTCGCCACCCCATTCCATCGTGTAGCCTTCGGGAAGCCGAATGGCTTCGATATCAGAGCGGACACTGCGAAAGGCCTCATCTGCTGTCAGGTCGCCGCCTGCACCGCCGAGGACCGTTATCGTACGCTCACGGTCGCGGCGGTGGATAAGGGCCTCGACGAGGCGGGGCTCAAAGCCGGAGACGAGGTTGGCCATCGGCACATAGCCATTTGCACCCGGCGACCAGACGGAGAGATCGCGCAAACGATCCAGCCCGTCGCGCTCGACCTCGGGAAGCCGCAGATACATAGGGATTTCGGCATCGCCTTCGCGCAGGGTGCCGACCCGCAGGCCCGAGGTCCCGTATTGCACGGTGTCGGAAATCGATCCGCGAGTCGCACCGGCCAACCGCATGCGAGCCTCGTCGACGATGGGTTCGACGAGAATTTCGCGCTGTCGCCAGTCTGTGCGCGGGTTTGTGATCGTGCCGGCCTCGTCGAAGATCGCAAGCGCGTTATCCGATAGCTGCCGGAGGACTACCGGATCGGGTCCCGAAAAGCGAACGGCGACATCGGCCCCGGCAGGCGGACCGAAGACGATCTCCTCGACGCGGATAAGAGCATTGGGGAATTGCGCCGGCAGTTCGCGATTGAGACGCGCCGCAACATCGGGGATGAGTGTGGCATCGGTCGCACGCACGATCAGCTGACCGTAGCTCGCATCGGCCTGCTCAGGGTTGTAGGTCAGCATGAAGCGGCTGGCCCCTCGCCCGACAAGCGTTGTAACGTCCGTCACTATCTCCTCGCCTAAGATGATCGCCTCGAGCCGGGCCATTTCTTCATTCGTGGCTCGAATGTCCGTGCCCTGTGGCATCTGGAATTCGACGTAGAATATCGGGGTGTTCGACGCCGGAAAGAAAGCCTGCTTGACTTGGCCGAAGGCCATGACCGACCAGACCGTGATTCCGACGACCGTCAGGACTACGAGCACGCGGGCGCGCAGCGCCATCCAGAGGAAACCGCGATAAGCCGAATAGACTAAGCCGCGATAGGGGTCCTTGGAGGTGTCTCTTGGCGCCTTCAGAAGGAGCTTCCCAAGATAGGGTGTAACGGTTACGGCGAGGATCCAGCTCATCAGCAACGAAATCGCGATAACCGCGAAAAGCGAGAACAGGAATTCTCCGGTGGCGTCTGGCGATAGCCCAATGCCCGAAAACGCCATGATCCCGATCACGGTGGCCCCAAGCAGGGGAAACCCTGTCGCGGTCTCTGTATCGGCGGCGGCGTCTTCGGCGGACTTGCCCCGCGCCATGCCAATCAGCATGCCTTCGGCGATCACGATGGCATTGTCGACCAGCATGCCCATGGCGATGATCAAAGCCCCGAGACTGATCCGTTCCATCTCGATGCCGAAGACAGACATGAAAAACAGTGTGGAAAAAACCGTGAGGCCCAGCGTGGCACCCACGACCAAACCCGCGCGCCAACCCATGGTCAGCATCAGCGCCCCGATGACGATGGCCACGGATTGACCGAGGCCGACGAGGAAGCTCGAGACCGCTTCGTCGACGACCTTATGCTGTTCATAGATCGGTACGATCTCGACGCCGTCCGGCAATTCGGTCTTCAGCTGGTCCAGCCGTGCCTCGACCGATCTGCCGACCTCGACAACGTTGCGGTCCACGAGCGCCGAGACCCCGAGGGTGAAGGCCCGCGTGCCATTGTGACGCACGATCTGGCTCGGCCGCTCTGTCTCCTCTCGGACCACGCGAGCGATGTCGTAGAGCGCAATCTGCCCGACCTCTCCGGGGGCGCCGAGCCGCAGCGCCTCTATGCCCTCGACGCTGACATAACCCGGCGGAACGGACACGCCCAGCCGAGACAGCCCTTCGCTGATCTCGCCGTTGGAGAAAACCTGGTTTTCGTCGGCGATGATACCGAGGATCTGGTCCGGTGGCAGGCCCAGTTCGGTCAGGCGCGCCGAAGGGATCGAAATGATGATCTCCTCTTCAGCCAGCCCCTGAACCTCGATCTTGGCCACCCCGTCGACGGTGACAAGGTCGCGCCGCAGTTTAGTCGCGAGGTCTCGCTGTTCCGAGGCGCTCAACCCATCGGCCGTCACAGCGTAGAACATGCCGTAGACGTCGCCGAAATCGTCATTGATGATCGGAGACTGCGCACCGGAGGGAAGCTCTCCTTCGATGTCGCGGATACGGCGGCGCATCTCGTCCCAGACCTGCGGAATCTCGTCGGGCCCATAGGTCATCTCGATCTCGACCGTGATCTGGGCCATGCCCGGCATGGATTTCGATTCCACCCGGTCGAGCTGCTTCATCTGTTGGAGTGCGCTTTCCACGACATCGGTGACTTCCTCTTCCACCTCCATCGCCGTCGCGCCCGGATAGGGCACGAAAACGAGCGCCGTCTTGAGCGTGAAACTCGGGTCTTCGAGGCGTCCGACCGTGTTCAGCCCCCACAAACCGCCGAGAAGGCAAAAGATAATTGCCAGCCAAACGGCGACCGGACGTCGGATGCTTGCGCGGGAAATACTCATTGTCATGGTTTCGGTTTTCCGGTCCAGGATCGTTCAGAGGCCGCGAACCGCGACTGTTTCGTTTTCCTTCAGGCGCCACCACCCGCCGGACACAACCAGTTCGTCTCCGGAGAGCCCCTCAAGCACGACGATTTCGTCGTCGTTCGGCAGCCCCAGGCGGATCGTCTTACGGGACACCCGGCCGGTCCCCTCGTCATACAGCCAGATGGACGGCTCGCTCCGGCTCGTCGTGTCGATCGCCGAGACCGGGACGACTACCAACCGCGATTGCGCACCCTCCGCGGCGGCGGCTACGCGCACATTCGCCGTCATTCCGGGCAGCAATCTCGGGTCGATGGCGCCCTCGATTGCAAACTCGACGTCATAGGTTTGGGCTGTGGGGTCTGCATCGGTCACGAATTTCCGCAGATACAGAGTTGCGTCATATCCCGGCACGGCGGGGAAAGAGGCGGTTACCCTGAATGCATCGGGCTGGGCCCGTGCCATCGCGGCGAGTTCCTCGGGCAGCGAAATCCGCACCCGCATTTCACTGATGTCCTGCAACCTGGCAATCGGAGCCGCAGGGGTGACGTTCGAAAACTCCTCCAGAAAGATGCGCGCGACAATGGCGTCGAAGGGCGCGGTGATCGTGGCTTGAGCCAAGCGTCGCTCCGCTTCACGCAGGGCGACTTCTGCCTGAGCAAGCTGCGCGCGGTTCGTTTCAAGTCGGGCGTCGGTCGCCACCCCCCTCTCGGTCAGACTCAACGCACGATCGTATTCGGATTTTGCGAGGTCGAAAGAGGCCTGCGCCCGATCCACGGCCAATTCGAAATCGACTGGGTCGAGCGCGGCAATTAAATCGCCTTTCTCGACCCGAGTCCCAGCATCTACCGCGAGGTCGGAAAGCTGACCCGAAACCTGAAAGGCAATATCCACGGTCCGGGCGGGCTCCACGCGGCCTGCCAGGCTGCGCGCCCTATCGCTATCGCGAAGCTCGGCACGCGATACTTCGACCGTGACCGGTTGGGCCATGTCTTGCTCGGCGCTCCCTTGCGCATCGGCACCGGAAACCTCATCCGTAGTCTGCGCGAAGACCTTGGATGCGATGTCCGGGTTGAATTGCACGAGAAGGACAATGGCGAGAAGAAGGGCGACCAATCCAGCGGCACCTCCTCGGAAGTATCTGGTTCTATTCAAGCTCATTTATCATGTCCTTCAATCTGTCGATGGCGGCGTCTTGCTGATCGTCGTCACCATCCGCGAGGCGAAGAAGCCTCTGGAAACGAAGACCCTGGATCGCCAAAAAAAGAACCATCGCCGCAGTGTCGTCCTGCGCGTCCGAACGGATGCGCTCGACATCACGGGACAGCTCTCTTCTCAGCGGGTCCAGAAGATTCGGATCCGACGCCGAAACCGCGAGAATAGCCATCGAAAGGTCATCATCGGTGCTTACGGCTTGCAGAACTGTCTCGAGATGACCGCGCAGGGTGCGGGAACTGTGCCCTTCCGGGACCGACGCCAGACGTTCGCGGTGCTCCGCGAGCATTTCGTCGAGCAGCCCGGCCAGAAGCGCTTTCTTGGTGGGGAAGTTGTACAACACCCCACCCTTGCTGAGGCCGGATTCCCGAGCGACGGCGTCGATCGTGATCTTTCCCGCGCCTTCTCGCAGCGCAATCGCCCGCGCAGCGCCGAGAATCTTCGGCGAGGCGTTCTTCGGTTGCTTTTCCACTTGTGCAGTCACCCTGTACCGTCCGGTCGGTTAAGTCATTGGGCGAGCTAATGCGCTGCCCCGTATTTGGCAAGCGAGCTCAATCTGAAAATTTGTCTCTGTGGCCGCTACCGTAAAGTCGCAGGAATGCAGCGACCGCTTCGCGCGCATGTTGCTCGCGGTGGACAGCTCGTTTCACTGCGAGAAGGCGCGGCATAAGTAGCCCCGAAACGCAAAGGTGTATGAAGTGATCGGACGCGCGCCGGACGTCATCGACATCGAGCGCGCCTTCGCGCGTAAGGCGCTCCAGAATCCGACCGACGAGTTCGCGGGCAGGTTTCGGGCCTGCGCGAAAATAAACCTCACCCACTTCGGGCAGTGCCTCGGAGGCGCCAACGCACGTTCGCAGGAGACGGATGTAGGTGTCGTCCAAGGTGAGGTCGACCATGCGAAGGGCGAGTTCTTCCAACTGGGCGCGCGGCTCCAAAGACGCGATCAAGGGCCGGAGGATTTCGTCCGCAAGCCGACCGCATTCGGATTCAACCACGCTCAGGAACAGTTGCTCCTTGGTCGGGTAATACGAATACATGGTTGCCTTCGACACTTTTCCTTCAGCGGCAATTGCATCGACCGTGGCTCCTTCGTAACCGCATCGGAAGAAAACCTCGCGCGCACCAATCATGACGTCGGCCATTTTTCTCACGGGCATCTCGTTCTCTCTATCCCAGGCAGGACTAGGCGGTTACAAGCTTTACTGTACCGTCTAGTGAGTATAGTAGATAGAAGTTGATTTAGCAGCAAAGCGTAAAGCTGTGCGGATCTACCCCACCAAGCGCCGCTTGGCGGCTTTTTCTAGCGCCGTTTTCAATTCGTCATGAGCTTCGGGTCTGATTCTGCCTGAGTTGTTCTCGGGCGCGGGATTATCCCGCGAACAGGAGGGGTACCGTCATTCTGCCGCGCTTGCGGTCCCGACAAAGGCACCCTCGGCCTCCCAGCGGCGTGCGATCGAGCCAAGCTTGTCCAGCACGCCGCGCAGTTCCGCGCCGCGCTCAGTCAGCCCGTAGGTGACAGCGGGTGGGATGGTCATGGCCTGCTCGCGCCATACAACGCCAGCATGTTCCAGCATTCTCAGCCTCTCGGTCAGGACCCGGGTGGAAATGCCGGGCACCAAACGCTTGAGCGCGCCGAAACGCTGCGGTCCCTGCTCGGACAGAACCCAGAGTATATAGATCGTCCAAGGGCCTGTGATGACACGCAGAAGCGCCTCCATCGGGCATGAGGGGGGCTGGACGCTCTTCATCGTGGATTATCCTCGCGGTTAAAGTAATCTAGTTACTTTTAAGTGCCTACTTTCACGAACGATGCAAGACACCTAAAGGTACTTAGAGCGGAAACTGCGGCTGAACAAGCCCTTGCAAACAGGGAGTGCGGTGATGAGTGACAACGTGGCAAAGTATGTCTACTGGATCGCGACCGGCCTTGTGGCGCTGGTCTATCTGGGTGCGGCGACTTTCTACATCTCATCCCACGATATGGTCGCGGGCATGTATCGCGAGGTGTTGAGCTATCCCACATACATCATCTGGCCGCTCGCGATTTTGAAGATTGTCGGCGCGGTGGTGATTCTCTGGCGCCCTTCGGCGATGCTGGCGGACTGGGCTTACGCGGCGATGTTCTGGCATCTGGTGTTGGCGTTCGGGGCGCATGTGGGCGCGGGCGATCCAGGCTGGCCACCGGCTCTTGCGACCTGGGTGCTCCTGATCGCCTCGTGGATGACAGCCAATCGCGTGCGTGCGGTAAAGTCGGCATATGCGCCGACGTTTCCGACAGAGACGAATTAATCCGATGCGGAGTTGCCACGGCGCTGGCCATCCACCCTCGGGCTTGGGGTTCAAAAGGACGACAGAATGACCGAAAGGCAGCCGACAGTGTTTGTTCCCCATGGAGGCGGCCCTTGCTTCTTCATGGACTGGAACCCGCCTGACACCTGGGACAGGCACCGCAGATTCCTTGAGGCTTTGCCTGCGAGCCTGCCGGCAAAGCCCAAGGCGCTTCTCGTGATCTCAGGCCATTGGGAGGAACGGGTGTTTACCGTGCAGACCAACTCCGCGCCGCCGCTGCTGTTCGACTATCAGGGGTTTCCCCCCCATACTTATCAGCTGACCTGGCCCGCGCTAGGCGATCCTACGCTGGCGGCCCGTGCAAGCGAGCTATTGAATGGCGCGGGTTTTGAAACCCGGGCCGACGCTACGCGTGGCTTCGATCATGGGGTGTTTGTTCCGCTAAAGGTGGCTTTGCCTGAGGCCGACATACCTACCGTCCAACTGAGCCTGCGCGACGATCTCGACGCTGAGGCGCATCTTGCTGCTGGTCGCGCGTTGGCGCCCTTGCGAGACGAAGGTGTTCTGATCATCGGGTCCGGCAACACCTATCACAACATGGGCAAGATGATGCGGGCGATGAGGGGCGGACCCGATGGCCCGGTGAACGGCGGCGACTTCGACCGATGGCTCACGGGTGCGGTGACCCATGAAGACCCCGGGGCGCGCCGCGCCATGCTGGCTGCTTGGGATCGGGCACCCGGCGCACGCGACGCCAATCCGCGCGAGGAACATCTAATTCCATTGCACGTCGTGGCCGGCGCCGCGCTTGCGGATCGGGGGGAAAAGACCCTCGAGGATCACGTATTGGGCGCGGTCGAAAGCGCGTTCAGATTTGGATAGGACCAGATATGTGCTTCGAACTTCCCTTGCGGCAGGGTCCGCGCCCCGAAACCACCGAGTGCGCCCCGCATGAGCAAGTGTCGCAGAACTCCTCGGCCGAGATTCACGCATTGTTCAAGCAGAAGGCCTTCGCCCTGCCCTTCGTCGAGCGTTGCCGATCGGGTATTTCGGTCCCCGGCGCCGAGGCATTAGTCCTGCCGCGGCCGCATGCCTGCGGCCCGCGCGAAGCCTTCATGATCGGACGCGAATTTGCGCATGTGCATCCCGCCTATGACGGTTCGTCGCACATGATGCTGCCGCTGGCGGCGGTTGAGGAACTCATCGCGAAGGGATGGGGCGAACAGCACCCGATGGCCTCGGCCGGATACATCCCGGCCAATGCGATCATGGCCTTTGCTCCACGCGATGAGGCAGAGGTCGATGTGATGATCAAAATCCTGACCACAAGCTGGGGTTTCGCGCGCGGCAAGCTGGCGAATCCCGCCCCCACCCAAATCCACGATTGATCGCAAGCGCGCTTGCAGAAACATCAAGATAAGAGAGATACCATGTCCAACATCCAGAACGGCCCCTTCATCGTGACCGGCGCGTCCGGACAACTTGGCCGGCAGGTGGTCGACCTGCTGGTTCAGGCAGGTGCCGGGCCGGTCATCGCGATCTCGCGCACTCCCGACAAGCTTGCCGATCTGGCGGGAAAAAGAGTCGAGGCGCGCGAGGGCGATTTCAACGACCCGGCTTCTCTTGAAGCAGCCTTCGCGGGCGGCAAGCGTCTCCTCATCATCTCCACCGACGATCTGGAGCCGGGCAAGCGGCTCGCAGCTCATTCCAATGCGATTGCTGCGGCCAAGACGGTAGGTATCGACCACATCGTCTATACCTCCTTCGCAGGCCCAGTCGCGGAAAGTCCAATCGGATTCGCTCAAGACCACGAAGGGACCGAGAAGCTGATCACGGAAAGTGGGGCGGATCATACGATCCTGCGCAACAATATGTACACCGACTTTCTGTTGATGGGCGGCCAGCAGAGCGTCGCCATGGGCACGCATTTCTCCGCCGCAGCAGATGGCAAGACCGGATATGTGACACGCGCGGATTGCGCCCGTGCCGCAGCCGCGGCGCTAATGAAAGCTACGGGAAGGGAGACCCTCGATATCACCGGGCCGGAGACGGTCAGCCAGGCCGAGGTCGCGGCGATCTTGTCCGAAATTGCGGGTAAGGAAATCCCCTATGTCGCCCTGCCCGCCGAGGATCTGGTGCAGGCGATGATCGCAAATGGACTGCCGGAGTTCATGGCGAGGGTCTTTGCCTCCTTCGACGAAGCAATCGCGCAGGGCTATCTCGATGTGGCCAGCGGCGATCTCGAATCGCTCACCGGCAAGCCCGGACAGTCGGTGGCCGATTTCCTGGCCGCTAACCGCGCGGCGCTTCTTCAGGCGCCGCAGGAACAATAATGCTGGAAAATGTCATGAGGCTTTACAACGCGAACTTCTCACCGAATGCGCTGCGTGTACGGGCGGTGGCGCACGAACTGGGCGTGGAACTCGAAATCGTCGAGGTCGACATCCGTGCCGGGGACAACCGCGCGGCGGAATTTCTTGCCCGCAATTCAAATGCAAAGGTGCCTGTTTTGGAGGACGGGAATTTCGTGCTCTGGGAGTCCCGGGCGATCTGTGCCTATCTGGCCGGGATCCGGCCCGAGGCAGGGCTCTATCCTGATGGCCTCAAGACGCGGGCCCTCGTCGATCAGTGGGCCTGGTGGCAAGCCATCCACCTAGGCCCGGCGATGCAGAAGTTGTCCTTTGAGCTGTTCCTCAAAGAGAAATTCGGCATGGGCGATCCTGATCCTACTGTGGTCGAAGCGGAACGGAAAGCCACCGATCAGTTCCTTGCCGTTCTGGAAACCGGACTCGACGATAAGGATTGGATTGCAGGCGCACTCAGCCTTGCCGACTTCTATCTGGCGACCACATTCATGTATCGCGACCAAGCGGGGATTTCGCTGGACGAATTCCCCAGAATCGCGGGCTGGATCGGCCGGCTTGAAGCGCGTGACAGCTGGCAGAAGGCCGTAGCACCGCTTCTTGCGCTCTTCGCCTGACATCGCGCTCGCCGCGATGATTGAACGATCTGCATCACGTCCGGCGATCGGCGCGCTATCAGATTTAGACATGAGCAGGAAGCGTCGCATGACAGAAATTAGCCGCAGACAGCCGCGACAACCAACCTGACAAGAGTTCCTCCGGAAGCAATGCGGCGGTTTTGGGATGTAGATGCTGTGTCTCATCCCGATCTTTAGAGTTTTCGCGCGGAGTGTATTCATCAGGTCCGATAACTCAGCATCCGTCGCGCCAATTGAGCACGTGCCGTTCGTCCAAGACAAAGACTGATCTCACGGCCTCCGCGAGCGGGATGCCGAGCACAGTGTAACCGTGCAGGACAGCTATGCGGGTGTCACTGTTCCCTTAATTCTTGGACGCTGATGTATGTGACCGTTCAGAACCGCGGGGTCATGCTGCCCTGAGCAAGGGTGGTGTAGGACTTATGAAGCTCGCAATGTTGCCCGCAATAGGCTGCTTCGGGGCTTCATATTTCGTTCGTTCACTCAAACCGCTGTCGTTCCCAGGAACAAGAAAAAACCAGACCGCCGGAGCGGTCTGGCCGTTGGCTTAGGCGGCGTCTTTGGGGCCCCAAGGGATGACAGCCTGCAGGGACAGATCGTCCTGGTTTGCGGCCTTGCCGAGGTTGGCGTTGAAGCCGTGGTCGCGGATGGTCAGCGTGTAGTAGTCGGCGCCGGTCTCCTTGTTCTGCTTCTTCCAGATGCCGCCGCACTCGACCAGCTTGCCGCGCGGGGAGCGGCCGAGGACGCGGTGCGTGGGGGCCATCGGGTTCGTGCTCGCGACGGGTTCGACCGTGATGTCGAGGTCGAAGGTCAGGGTCGAGATGGAGCCGACGCCCTTGGCGGTTTCGATGTCGGTGCTGGTGAATTTAATGCAGTTCGTGGTCATTGCTCTTCTCCTTGTTTGCATTGCAATGATGGTCACCTTGCAGCTGGCCAAGGCCCGGCCACACCGAAGGCGAAGCGTAGCGGAGAGGGGCAGGCGCCGGTCTTTTTGGCGCGCGAGGAATGACCCGTAGGGTCAGGGGAAAAAGATCGGCGACAACCTTTGTGGACGGGACGACAGCTGCGACCAGCATGTCATGCAGAGCAACACATCGGGAGAAGTGCGGTGGCCGCGAAGGACACCCAGGTGAACAGCCGATGAAACTGCCGGGGGCGGTGTCCTTTCTGCCCTCTCACCCCGAGCCGCAGCCGGACGGGTTCGCGCTTTGCCGAGCCTTGCCTAACGTGGCGCGACCGCTTGCCCGTGGTAAGTTGGTCGAGTGAGGTGCCATCTGGCTGAGCGATTTCAAGCAGACCGCCGTGGCATCTGCACCGGGCGCGGGTCATCCCGATTTCGGACCAACCCTCTTCGGCATCCCAATAGTTTGCGATTTTTTACATCGCGTCCAACACCGACCCTCTGCCAGCTTTGGCCAGAGCGATCCGGCGGTTGTCGAAACTCCTTTGCGGTCAATGATGGCAGAACAGCATGTCCGGCAAAGCGAGGACTAACACCGGCTGACACGGGAAAAACGAGACTATTGAAGCGACCCGCCCCGCCCCAGCGACCGTTACCGAATGGCCGAGATGAAGCGTTGCCACGACCATGCGACGGCTGGTCGGGCTGGCTCCGGAGGAGACGGCACGGCCAGCGGTACGTCGCAGGGAGAGGCAGCGTTTCAGCTCGGGGAGGGCGGCTGCATGCAGCCGACCGAGTAGGGCGCGGTCCTGACCAAAGGGCAGGATGATTTATGGACAACAAGCACCCACGAATTCCGTTCGCCGATTTGATGAAACTAACCCCGACTCGGAATGTAACAGATACGACCTTTGGCCTTCTTCAGCCATCCGAGTTGTCGTGCGCGTAGCTGCCATATCGCGTAGGACGCCCGTAATGCGGGCCAATGAGCCGAAAGGTCTCGATTGGCGACTCGTGATCGATGGTGTTCTCTGGAAGAGGCTATTCCGCACAGGCATCGGGAAGGATTCCTGCAACCGAGAGCAGTAGGAAGCTGCCATGAACCCGCTCATATTGCCACTGACCTACTCTCACCACGTTAATTAAACCCGCTTATCTTAGCCTACCCACTATTTAAGCGAAGCCCGTATTGCTTAAATAAAAGAGGGGCATCATAGTGAGCTATGACCGATTCAGACCCCAACCAACGCCTTGGCCGCTTTGTCGAAACCCCCGTTGCAGGAGAGACGGTCCGCGCCTTCGTACCACCTCCCCTGCCTCCAGTCCCAACAATCGACGTACTGGGGCTTCTCGACCGACTCAGCCTCGCGGAGCGCGCCTTAGGGCGGCTGGATGGCATCACGATGCTTCTGCCGCGCCAGGAACTGTTCCTCTATATGTATGTCCGCAAGGAGGCCGTACTTTCCTCACAGATCGAAGGAACGCAATCGACGCTGACAGACCTGCTGCGTTTCGAGACCGAAGCACAGGCGGGCCAGCCAATCGATGACATCCGCGAGGTCTCGAACTACGTCGATGCCATGATGTACGGGTTGGAGCGCCTCGAAGACTTGCCACTGTCCCTGAGGCTAATCCGCGAGATGCATGCGCGTTTGCTGCAAAGCGGACGTGGCGGCACCAAGGACCCCGGGGAGTTTAGGCGCTCCCAGAACTGGATCGGAGGGACACGTCCCGGTAATGCGCTGTACGTTCCACCCCCCGTCACGGAACTGGACAATTGCCTCGGCGCGTTTGAACGCTTCATGCACGACGACCAGTCCCGCCTTCCTGCTCTCATCAAGGCAGGACTGCTGCACGTCCAGTTTGAAACCATCCACCCTTTTCTCGACGGCAATGGCCGCATCGGCAGGTTGCTGGTAACATTGTACCTCTGCGTCAATGGGGTGCTGCAAAAGCCTCTCCTCTATCTGAGCTTGTTTCTTAAGACGCATCGCGCTGATTACTATCGCCTGCTCCAGGAGGTTCGTGAGCATGGTCAGTGGGAGGCTTGGCTTGACTTCTTCCTCGCTGGCGTGGCGGATACGGCAAACCAGGCATTTGATGCCGCCACGCGGATTGTTGACCTGTTTAAGGAGGATCGCGAGCGCATTTCAGCGCAAAGCGATCGCGCCGGTTCGTCACTGCGTATCCATGAACTGTTCCAGCAGCACCCCTTCCTGACCGCGAACCAACTGGTCGAGTACACCGGTCTGTCGGCTCCGACGGTGAACGCGGCCCTCGCCGACCTCCAACGCTTCGGAATTCTTGAGGAGATTACTGGGAGGAAGCGGGGGCGTGTTTTCAGCTATCGCGCCTATCTGACCATCCTCAGCGAGGGTACCGATCCGCTACCCACCACTGCCTAGAGAAAGGTGCGATGACAATTGCCATTCGACCATGAATGTCAATCGTGGCTGGGTTGCTCCCCTACAAGTTCGGGCAATGGCTCGGCGTGCCCATGACTCTCAAACTCGTTCCAATAGATCATGGCGAACTCTGCCACGGCTGGGCGTGGTCCATCGATGATGAGGACGCACTCGCCGAACAGGTTGCACGTATAGTTCTCGGCCAATATCGCCACGTCGCCAAGATCCTGAGCGGTGCGGGGGTGCCGGGACCTGCTGCCAATGCCGAGCAGGCGACTGCAGCGATCAAACAACTGACGTTGGCGGAGGGTGACGATCCTTGGCACCGTGATGGCTGGCTGTTCCAGGCGATATCGTGGATCGCCGCGCACCAGCAGCCTGCCGCTTCGCTCACCCGGATGCCTCATATTCGCAAGGCCGATGTCGCGTTTCCCTTAAATCTGAGACGAGACGCTTTCGGCATTGAGTTTTGCCTTTAATTGCGAGATTCGGCTGTCATGGGGCCTTTGCTTCTCGCGTGCCTTTGCGCGATGTGATCGACCGCGGCTAGCAATCGATGCTCCTTCTCGAAGGCGCGCAAGAGAGCAACCTTGGCAAAGTCGTCTATGGCGGAGCTGACGATGGCTGCCTTAGCCAAGGATGAGATCGCGCGGCGGCGATTGCGGCAAGGCACAACAGCCTCACTTCCGGTCTGTGGCTCTGAAGAGCGAACAAGGGCTCCCCGTGGCAGCCCTTAAGTGACATGGCAAAGGTGACTGCGCGCATTGCGCGCCGAAGTTGCCTGGGGCCTTGCGATCGCGCGGCGCATTCAAGCATCCCTGCCCCGCGGCGCGCTCGGTATATCAGTTTGTCGGATATTGGTTCGTCACCGGCTTTGCCGAGGGTCTGCACAAGTCTCGTCCCGCAAACCCGACAGTCGAATGCCCAGGCCCGCCTCCAATGCCTGAGCGAAAGGCCCTCTCGGGAGCATTGCAGACAATGCTGGAATGGCATCTGGGCCGTCAGCGATGCTTCTCGTGGCGTCATTGCCGGAAAGGTCAAAGATCGCACGACATCTGGGGCGACCCGTGCGGCATTGGCAATCTTCTCTGCCGCAGCCGCGTCGATGCTGAAGTCCAAGGCGGTGCCATGCGTGGTATCGATTTCGATATGAGCCAGCAGTTCCGCGTCATTACAGTAGTTGGCCGCAGCCAACCGAGACAACCAACCTGACAACAACTCGTCTGGAAGCGGTGCGACAGTCTTTGGCAGCGGTCGCAGCGTCACACGCCGGTCTTCTCGAGCCGCCGATGGGCGTTCGCATGGCGCGACCAAACCGGCGTCCATTTTGCGATTGCGTCATCGGTGATGCATTCCTCACCGGTGACAATGGCCTCGATGGAAAGATCCTTGACTAGGGCGAAAATGCGCGAGGTCACCCCACCGGTCAGTGCAAGTATCTGCTTGAGCGACTTGACCTTCAGATTGGATTTTTTGTTGAGGGGCATTGCCGCGATGAGTGTCTGGATCATATCCGAGAACTCGGCATCATCGCGCCAGTTTGGCAGGTGATGTTCGTCCAGCCGCCTGGCAAGTTGGATATCACCACGGATGGCATCGACAGCCTCGCTGACCCCGAGGCAGACCAGCGACACTTCGAGTTCATTGCTGAGATACCGCAGAACATTGAGAAAGCGTCGCTGTTCGCGGTGGGTCCCGGCCAAAAGGTTGTGAACCTCGTCGATCATGATCATCCGCAGGCCAAGGTCACGCAGTAGCGCGATGACACGGACTTCGAGGGAAGCCACATTTTGAGCGCGGGCGCTCAGTGCCGTCGCCGGGGCGCCAACGGCGGCCAGGATATGCAGGTAAAACCGCCGTTCATCAGGTGCGGGCGGCGCTTGCAACAGCAGAAGCGGTGTGCGGGTGATGCCTGATGCCGGATCGTATTCTGGTGCGTACTTGCGCGACAGGTTTCGGGCAATCATCGTCTTTCCAATCCCGGAGGCGCCATGCACAAGAAGCCCAGGCATACGGGTTTGTCGTGGCGCTTCGATCATGCCCTGCAAGCGGTCCAACACCTGTTCCGCCCGTGGAAAGCCGATCCAGATATCCGATTGAATGAGGGCGATCCGGCCGTCTTCTTCAGTTGTCCCTGCCCTCAATTCACCATCTCTCCACCTTGAACAATGGGCGCGATGTATCACCCGTATCGATCGCGCGCAGCCCTTCGGTTGACGAGACGGCCGAGTTGGCGCTCTCCAATGTCCCTTTTCTTTCACGGGATCGGCGTTCGGCCTTCGTCAGGCCCCGGCTTTCAGTCTCGATCTGGCGTTGCTGGCGGATCAGCTCAGCCAGAACCAGCTCATTGGACCCGGACTTGCCAAGGGCCCGAGCCCTCCTCATGGCTTCGCGATATTCCCAGAGTGGCACGGGCGGAATTTCCAGATTTCTGTACCGCGCCTCAACAAATCGGCCATCGTCCAGTTCGACCCAGATCATTGAGATATCACGAGGATCGTAGCGAACGACCACCTTTCCATCCCCGCGCCCGATGTGGCCTGCAAGGGCATCGGACCAGTACCGTATCTGGAACAGATGGATGCCGTCACGCCTGATCTTGCGCAGTTCGCTCGGCAGGAAACTCACCTGAAAGGCTTCGATATCAAATGGGATATCGCCCGTCATTTGTTCTGAGAGCGCCTCCCATTTGGCAACGGGCGTGCAGCCAAGACTTGAATGAATGCTGTTGTTGTAACGGCAGATTTCCAAAGCAAACCAACGATCGAATTCGCTCAACGTCATCGTGGCCATGCCTTCGGCATCATAGTCGCCCTTGGTCGTGACCGAGGATTGCGTTGTGCCCGGCAGGAGGTGAACCGCCCCCATCATCGTCCCGATCAAACGTTCGATGTGACCTCCGAAGTGAGGACTTCCCGGCGGTCGATAGACCAGATCGATCCCCCATTCCGCACAGGCCGACCGAAAGGCCCGCGACCGGAAATCGCGGCCATTGTCGACATGGACACTCTGCGGTTTGCCTTGTGCGGGCCAAGGAATATTGCACGCCAATTCCGTCAGAAGTTGCGCCTTGGGGGCAACCGCCTGTGTCAGGCAAAGCGCCACAGACAGACGCGAAGGAGCCTCAAGAGAAGTGTAGTATCCGGTTACCATCCGCGTTGCGATGTCGATCGACAGCGTGACCCAAGGCCGGCCAATTGCTTGGCGCTCAAAACTGTCGACAAGAATAATGTCTGCGGGCGTATGGTCGATTTGCACGATTTCCAGAGGATGATTTGCCTTGTTTTCACCCGTGACCGGCGCAAACTTCTGGCGGGCCGCCTTTGCGCCCTCTCGTGCCTTCGCAACTTTGCGGGCATTCATTGCATCCAGACGACGCTGAACCGTCCGCCGCGTCGGTGGCTGCAGGCCCTGTTGCCAGCACGCGCTGCGGATTTCTGTCACGACGCGCGACAGGCTCGAACGCTCCCGGCGCAAAAAATAACGGCGAAGGTGCTCTTCGATCACCGCTTCGACTTTGCTGGATATCAAGATCGTCCCGGTCGGGCGGCCCCGTTTCCGCGGCGTCAGAGCGCTGGTGCGCCCACCCTCTTCCGCCAACCGCTTTACCCAACGCCAGACCGTCGCCCTGCTGACACCAAGCTCCCAAACGGCGTCATTGATGCCACTTTCCAGACTGCCAGTCCCTTTGAGAAAGGCCTGAACAAGGGGACGCAGCACCGCGGCCCTGCGCGCTTCTTCAGCACCAACGGCAACGTAGTCTTCGCCATCATCATCCATCGATATTTGCCGCAAATGTCTGTGAACCCTGTCTCAGGTTTAAGAGCAAAAATATCGGAATTAAAGGCAAAATCTCATATTTAAGGGCAAAGCACAGCTGTTGATTTCGTTGGATTTCTCATCTCACAATTAAGGGCCACGTGACATGCGGCAAACATGCCGTTCGACATCTGCGCATATCCTGGAAGCAGTCATTGGATTTTGCCTGGGCTGATGCGAAGTGTATGGTTTCGTCCTCATCTATTTGACTGTCGAAAAGCTCTGCTTACTCACAGAATTGAGTTTGCCTAGATTGGAGGAGGTGTAATTAGTTCAGATGTTCGACATCATTCGCCGCGTCATTCAGTGGCTCGTCCGAAGCATCCTCATAGAGCGCGGCAAACAGCGCGAAGGCGACGGCCGCCGCTATGCCCGCCAACGGGATCCAATGCCATTTTTTCGATTTCTCGAAGTCCGGTTCCTGGTTCGACATATTGCACCTCCAAAAAAACGATCTGGCCGGGCGATGCGAAGAGCGCCCGGCCAAAGGGATCAGTCGTCGATCGAAATCGGGCTGACCAGCGGGCCGCCATCGACAACCACCGGCTTGTCGTTCGCAACGCTTCCGGGTCCGAATTCGTAGACGCCGAGTTCGCCATCATCGACGTGCAACATCGCGATGACTTTGTCTCCGTCATAGTCACCGGTCAGCGGAACGTAGACATTTTCGGTCATGCCAGCCTTGACATAGGTATGCCCGATCGAGGCCGGAACGACCGGCTTGCCGTCCTTGATTGCGTGGATCACGACCCAACCATCCGCGGCGGCGGTCACGGACTTGACCACGACGGCGTGGCTCAGTTCCTGCTCTGCGGTTTCGAGCGCGTTGGACACGTGGCCGTCAGCGAGGGCGACGGACGCAGTGGCGGTCAGGACCGCGATTGTGGCGATAACTTTCTTCGTAGCGTTCATGAGAACTCT
Organism: Sulfitobacter sp. 1A13679; assembly: GCF_043557115.1. Classification (NCBI taxonomy): domain Bacteria; kingdom Pseudomonadati; phylum Pseudomonadota; class Alphaproteobacteria; order Rhodobacterales; family Roseobacteraceae; genus Sulfitobacter; species Sulfitobacter sp. 1A13679. The sequence goes on along the minus strand of NZ_JBIFFO010000010.1, from coordinate 44,285 downwards.
CCTTTGAATTCGGTTGGAGCGCCGCTTTGGGCGGAGCTTGCAAGGTTCACGACCGACAGCCTGGAACCCTTCCCAAGTTTTTGTTCACGAACCCGTGATCGACAATTTTCAAAAGATTTCCGGGAATAATCCGGCGACCGCGCGCGTTACTTATGTGAATGCATGCAAACGGAGGCAGCGTGCCGACCCATCACGCCCTTGCCCAAGAGGCCGACGCCATGAAGCGGTACGCGATCACGCTGACGCGCGACGTGCACACCGCCGATGACCTGGTGCAGGATTGCATGGAACGAGCCTTGCGCAAGTGGACGCTGCGGCGCGCAGGTGTCCCCCTGCGGGCCTGGCTGTTCACGATGATGCGCAATCTGCATGTTGATGGGTGGCGGCAGGCGAAACGACGTCAGACGGAATCGCTTGAGACCATGACATCACCGCCCGCGATACCGCCGACCCAGGAAAACCATGTCGAGTTGAACCGGTTGTTGGCGCGCGTCATGTCTCTGCCCGACGATCAGCGTGTGGCTTTGATACTGGTCAGCGTTGAAGGCTTCACCTACCGAGAGGCCGCTCAGACGCTTGGCGTCCCAGAAGGCACGATCCTGAGCCGCGTAAGCCGGGCCCGCGCCGCTTTGCGCGGGGCAACGGCTGAGACGGCCCCAAGACTGAGGAGCGTGACATGACAAGCGCGCCGAAGGATATTCGTGAAGAGGATCTTGTCGCCTACGTGGACGACGCCTTGCCGCCTGATCGGAGAAAACAAGTCGAAGCCTATCTGAATGACACACCAGAAGCCGCCCGTCGGGTGGAAGCCGACATGGCCATCGCCCGCGATCTGCGCCATGCCTTTGCGGGGCTGGTTGCCGATCATCCGATGGCGACGCTGCCGGTTGCCGAACGGCGCAGGCACATGCCGTTGGCATGGGTTGCGTCAGTTGCGATGGCGCTGATGATAGGCGGTACGGCAGGTTGGGTCCTGCGCCCCGACACAGCCCCGCAGCCGATGTCGGGCCTTGTGGCCGAAGCCTTCGCCGCACATCGGACTTTCGTTGTCGAGGTCGCGCACCCGGTCGAGGTCGGGGCGGAGAACAAGGGCCATCTGGCCACTTGGCTGACCAATCGGCTGGATCGTCCGTTTGCTATCCCCGACCTGCGTGTCGTGGGTCTGTCGCTGGTCGGTGGGCGGCTCCTTCCCTCGCCCACCGAACCAGCGGCACAATTGATGTACGAAGACGGCAACGGTCAGCGCCTGACGCTCTATCTGCGACGCGGCAGCGAAGGCGATCCAAGTTTCCGATTTGCCGAAACGGCCACCGAGCAGGCGTTCTACTGGAGCGACACCGAGTTCGCCTACGCCCTGACCGGTGCTTTGCCGCGCGCGCGCCTTCTGGAAATCGCTCATTTGCTGCAGGCTCAGTTCGAGGATCCAGGCGCGCCAACCTGATCTCACGGAAGCGTGATCATAAATTCGGGAAGGGTTCTGGATGTCGGCGCGTCAGTCTTGTGAAGGCCGCCCGCAATCGGTGGAGGCCGATCCACGACCCTGACAGGAGATACCATGCGACTGACAACGCTTTTCACCACCACAATCCTTGCCGCCGCCCCGGCATTCGCCGACACCGCAGCCGACCGCCGCGGTGATACCGCGTTCAACGATCCATCTATCGAACACGCGCCGCAAGACGGCGTCGTAAAGCTTTACGGCGCGGGTGGTCCGCACACGGCATTCCGCAAGGTCGCAGCCGTCTTTGAAGAGCAGACGGGAACCTCCGTCGAAGTGATCGCGGGCCCGGAATCGAAATGGACCGCAGACGCCCAGGCCGACGCCGACATTCTTTGGGGCACATCCGAGCAGTCGATGACAGCCTTCCTGCTGACCTACACGGCCTTCGATCCCGCGAAAGTCGAGCCGATCTACCTGCGGCCGACCGTGATCGCAGTGAAGGCCGGCAACCCGCTGAACATTGATGACTTCGATGACCTTCTGGCCGACGGGGTGCGGGTTGTCGTGACCGAGGGCGCAGGTGTCTACAACACCTCCGGCACCGGCACATGGGAAGACGTAGCGGGCCGTTTGGGGAGCCTCGATGACATCTCCGGCCTGCGACGCAATATCGTGGCCTATGCGCTTGGATCGGGTGCCTCCTACGGGGTCATCTCAAACGGTGACGCCGACGCTTGGATCACCTGGCCCAATTGGCCGATCACAAAGGACGACCTCGACATGGTCGAACTGTCTGAGGATCGTGTGATCTACCGCGACGTGAATGTAGTGCTTTCGCCCGATGCCGATCCGGAGGCGCAAGCCTTCCTTGACTTCCTCATCACGGATGAAGCGCAGGAACTCATGGCAACCGAAGGCTGGCAGCGATAGTGCGGTTGATCCGACAACTTTCGCAACATGCGGAATAAACCAACGTGATTGGACGTTTTGTCTTTAGGCCCCGCTGCTTAGCCGGGGCCTAAAGGACTTTCGGAACGTGAGATGCTTGATGACACAGCCCTGATTGCCCGGTGACGCCGAACGGACTTCAGTCCTCCCCGCAAGGCCGAACACCGGTTCACGGTCTGCGCCCTGTTCCTGACCCGGAAGTTTTATTTTCGTGAGCTTTTCGCCATCGGAGCGGCGACCGTCTGAGCGGTCGCAGCGGCGTGTTTCTCAGATATAGAAATAGGACGGTGCCAGCGTCGAAGGCGCTGCTGCCGTGGTTCAGCTATCTGGAAGTCGCGCGATGGCGGGCATCTATTTCCGGACAAACTGCGTAGCCGTGCGGTTTCTCAATTACGTGGCGCCGACTGCGCTGACACGGCACCTGACCGCATCCATCGATCTTGATCCGTCGCAACGTTCTGACCCTGCCCCTCGGTTGAATACAACATACGGGTCTTCCCAGGGACTTTCGGCAGTGGTTATTCTTGTATTGCGCGACGGCTCCTACGCTTTTCCATCCGACAACCCTGCCGGTTATGGCTCTGATCTGTTGGCGCAGCCTCCGGGAGCCGTGCGCCCCCCATATCCAACTGACTGAGCATCGGAACCGCACGACCCCAATTACCAAAATGGGTTATCCGGCAAGCAGAGCGGCCGCACAAGCGGGCACCGTCCTTTGGCCAGCCGACCCGGCCACGTGCATCCACTTATTTGGGGCTTCGCGAATATTTTTCCGTTCCGCGGGAATAAAATGCATCCCCAACACGTTAGTCACGCATGAAGCTGCTGCATACCGTGGAGTGCAAATGCTTCGAACCACGGGAGGAAAGACATGAAAATCATAGAAAACGTAAAGCGTCGGCATTTCCTGATCGGATCAGCGGGCACGATGGTGGCTGCTGCAGTCGGGGCACCGGGGATGGCGCAATCAGACGGGGAGCCGTTGCCAGATTACGTCGCATGGAAAGACGCCGAGGACATGATCGTCCATTCCAAGCAGACGCTTGAGACGAAGCGCGCCGCGCAAGGTTCGGAGCTGATCACGCCCAGTACCGAGCTTTACATACGCAATAACCTGCCCGCCCCACCCGACGAGATCGTCGCAGATCGCGATGCCTGGGAGGTCGAGATCGACGGGGTCGCGAACCCGGGTAAGATGACTGTGGGCGAGATGAAGACGCTCGCGGTCGAAACCGTGGTTTGTGTGCTGCAATGCTCGGGCAACGGGCGCGCTTTTTTCGATCATGAAACCAGCGGCTCGCAGTGGTCGGTTGGTGCTGCGGGCAACGTGGTGTGGACCGGCGTGCCGGTGCGCGCCGTGATTGACGCGATGGGCGGTGCGAATGCGGGCGCCGTGTTCCTGACCGGTACAGGTGGCGAAGAGATCCCCGAAGGTCTTCCACCCGAGACGATCCAGGTCGAACGGTCGGTTCCAAAGGCCGCGATGGATCAGGCTATCCTGGCGTGGGAGATGAACGGTGAGCCTTTGCCCCTCGCCCATGGGGGCCCCCTGCGGCTGGTCATTCCGGGGTATTATGGCGTGAACAACGTCAAGTATCTCAAACGTCTGGCAATGACGGCCGAGGAATCGCCCAATAAAATCCAGCAAACCAGCTATCGCGTGCGCCCCGTGGGGGTAAAGGGCGATCCCTCTCAGCCGTCGATGTACGAGATGGCCGTCAAATCCTGGATCACCGGCCCTCTGATGGATGCGGCGACCGGCAAGGTGCAGGTCCACGGCGTCGCCATGGGCGGTGTCAGCGGTCTGGACAAGATCGAGGTGTCCACCGACGGGGGGCAAAACTGGGCAGAAGCGCAGTTCCTTGGCCCGGACCTTGGCCCCTATGCATGGCGGCCATTCGTGCTGATCACGGAGCTGTCCGAAGGCACACATATGCTGGCGAGCCGTGCCACCAACGAAGCGGGCGTTACCCAACCCGAGTTTTTTCCGCCCAACGAACGGGGTTATGGCAATAACGGCTGGCGCGCCCATGCCGTCGACGTGACTGTCAGCTGAGCTGACTGATCGGCGGCATCCTCTGCCGCCGGTTTGACAACAAAAAACCGGAGACATGAACATGACCACCCAAACGACGCCACGACTCGGCGGCGCAGTTTTTCTTGCCTTGATGGCCGGTGCTGCGAGCGCCGAGGCTGATCTGGATGCTGGCCGTAAGATCTTCACTGAAACCGCGCAACCTGCCTGCGCCCTTTGCCACGCGCTGAAAGATGTGGGTTCGGAGGCCGAGGTCGGCCCCAACCTCGATGAATTCAAACCGACAGTCGATCAGGTGCGCGCAGCCGTGACCAGCGGAATCGGAGTCATGCCAGCCTTTTCGGAAACCCTGACCAAGGAAGAAATCGAAACGGTTTCGAAATACGTGGCCCAGGTCACGGGCGGATCGGAGAACGCAGCCGGATCAGATGCCGCTACTGAAGCGACAGATTCCGCAGATGCGGAGGAGGTTGAAACTCCCGGCGCCGAGATCCTTGCGCAGGGCGACCCGGCTGCCGGCGAAAAGACGTTCAGGAAATGCAAGGCTTGCCATACGGTAGACGAAGGTGGGTCCAATCGCGTCGGTCCCAACCTTTATGGTATCGTCGGGGCACCCGTGGCAGCGGTCGACAACTTTCGCTATTCCGACGCGCTGGTTGAATACGGGGGCGATTGGACCCCAGACCGTCTTGCCGCGTTCCTTGCAAATCCGCGTGGCGAAGTCCGTGGCACCAAGATGGGGTTCGCAGGCTTGCGTGATGCGCAGGATCAGGCCGATGTCATTGCCTATCTTGACAGCTTGACGGACACCGCAAAAACCAACTGACCTAGCCGACGCAGGACCGTGCCGTCCGGGTTGCCTCCGAAACCGACGCCATCACGCTTTCGGAAACACGTTCGCGGGTTTCAAGCATCAGATAACTGGCGATAGCATCGAACCGCGTGCGGTCCATCCCTGTCGCGACGACTATATGACGAAGGTGATCCCCGGACAGCCAGGTTGCGATCTGCTGACCGGGCGTGTCGCTGCTCTCTGGGAAAACGGACGCGCCGCGAAAATAGGTCAACCTGCATCCATTCTGACCCGCATAATGCATGACTTCGCCGTTGTCCGATGTGCGGAAGGCAACAGCCGTCAGGTTTGCGACGGACAGGTCGGGTACGCCCACCGCACCGCCTGTCGCGGCGGGCCGCAGATCGGCGGTTTCGACGTCATACATCTCAGCGGCCAGTTCAGCGTGAATGTCAAAAGCTGTCGGGGTGGCGACAAAAGCGGGTCCGAATACCACAGCCAAGGCAATTCCCGCAGCGACAGCACCGCCCGCCAGCCAGCGCCGGGGGTGCCAGCTACTATTTGCGGCACTAGTTTCCGGCATAGATTCCGAATGCACGAGGTCCGGTCGCAAGGCCGCCAAGCTGACGGACACGTTCCGCACGTCCTCAAGCGCTGCGGCAAGCGCGGGCTCGGATGCAGGCCGCCCCTCGAACGCGCGCATGTCGGCCGCGCACAACTGACCATCGTGGTAAGCGTTGACCTGTTCCCAGTCCTTGTCGTTCAGTTCATTCATGTCTTCCGCGTCACTTCCTGCTTTGCCGTTTCGGCCCCATCGACGATTTCCAGCAACGCCTTGCGGGCACGGCTGATCCGGCTCATCACCGTTCCGTTCGGCACATCCATCACTTTCGCCGCCTCGGCGTACTTCAACCCCATGATATCAACGAGGCACAGAACCTCGCGGGTCTCGGGCGGCAGTTTCTTAAAGGCCAGCCGGATCAACACATCCCGCGCGGTGTCCGACGCACCCGCTTCATTGGATAGACGTTTTTCGGCCGCGAAATATTCCCGACGCACGCGCCTTTTTCTCAGCTCATCGTAATGCAGGTTGCGAATGACACGGAACATCCAGGGCCGTAGTTCCCCGATCGGGTCTGGCCTCCCACCTGATCGCAGCCCCCGTTCCACAGCATCCTGAACAAGATCTTCAGCCTCCTCGCGGGAATGGCAAATGGCTATCGCATAGGCCCGAAGTTCAGGCAATAGGATTTCAATGGAGGTCAGCTGCGCCATGACGAACCGTACCGCGTTTGCAGGTAGGGTCAAAGCAAACAAGGCGCGCTGGAAAAATCCGGTCAGGGCTTAAAATAAATTCATACCGTCGCATATGCGAATATATGAAAGTAAAGCAGATCCAAGAAAACGCGGACAAGGCTGAGGCGCTGCTCAAGGCGTTGGCCAGCCGGAATCGCCTGTTGATCTTGTGTACGCTTGTCGAAGGCGAAAGGTCGGTCGGCGTCAGGCTGGTGCAGGTGGCTATTCCACAAGGCTTCTACGTGCGCTCGACCCCAAGCGGCAGCCATGTCGAGGAAAGAAGGGGTATGGAATGACGGGCCGTTGGTACTACCGTAAGGTGCACACCCGCCGACTGTCGACGGGGCGAACAGTCTCGGTTCGCGGCTGTTGGGCAGTTCGGGGCGATCGCAGCAGGAAGAAGGGAGCATCATTCAAGCGGACTTGTCCAATACGCGGTGCGCTGATCGTAAGCGTGGGCATGCCCAGAGGGGGCTGGGTCCACTTTGAGGGCTGCAAAGGCCTGACACGAATTAAGCACCCTTGTCTGCATCTTGGCGAGGATCTTAGCAGGCGGCGCGACAAGGATACACCCGATCTTTTCGAAAGGCTGCCATAGCTCGCTGTCGGATCACAAAGAGCGATTCTGACCAAAACACTTAGGTCGATGTTCAAACCACGACCCTTTGGCGGCATCGATGAACGTAAGCGTTGGCGGCAAGCGCTCCTCCCTCAATGAACCGAGAAGGTCTTTGTCGCTGGATCTGATCCCAACGGTCTAGTCCTTGATCCGCCACATCCTGAAGCGTCCTTGTTGCGTCACTTCTCGGATCAGGCCCCTCTCTTCCATCCAAGCGAGGTTCCTTTGAACAGCCGCGCGACTTGCGCCTGTTAAGACTTCCGCCATCGGGGCCGACACCAAAGGCCACTCTGTCAACGCCGAACGAAGAGCGGCCGGAGTCCGCCCCGAAAGCTGAGACATGACTTTTTCCGCCCGAGCACTCCATGTCTGGGTATCATCTAGATTACGCATCGCCGTTAGAATTGCGCTGTTCATCCCATCCAACCAGCGGGCCAAGCGTTCAGGTGGCAAGCCCGAAGCACGCAGCCCCCCTGCCCCGCCCATAGCGAGCGGAGCGAAAATGGCGCCGCTTCCGTCACTGGCCGCGATCCTAGACGCGGTGACGGCGGCTTCCATCTGGTCGCCGTGCTGTCCGAGGCCCGCCAGGTTCCAGAGATGAAAGCCCATGCAAGCCCGCGTGATTGGGTGGAGATTGGCCGCGGCTGCCATTACGTGCAACCATCCGCCCGCGCGATCTTCGAAACGCTCAGCGCTGTCTTCAATGCTGTCGGGATCGCGGCGATCCAAGAAGGCGGCCAAGTCACCTTTTGGTCCTGGACCGCCTGTCAGTCGCCGAATAGCCCATCCAACTCTTGCCAGGGCATTTGGGTCATCCTGTGCGCCCGAGAGCCGCATCGATACCCAGAGCGCCAGACGATCAGCACTCACCCGATCTCCTGCGAACCAGCTAAGATCCGCCGCCTCGATCAGCGCGAGCCGATACTGCCACCCTTCCGGGCCACGCAGCAGTCGGTCATCCAGAGCTCCCAGGCGTCCAGCCACTCCTGCTAGTCGTGCAGCGTGAACCCCCTCTGCCTTTGCCCAGTCGTCGATGACAGCAGTGTCGGGCGGTTCCGCCCGTGGCCCAGGAGGCAAATCATCCGGTTCTTCTTCGAGTGGCCCAGGCATAAACCAGAGATCCTCTTCGTTAGCCTCTTCATCCTCCTCGATGGTGATGAGCGGCTCGTCGAAATCATCATTGAAGGCGGATGCTTGGGGTTTCATATGTGCAAAATACTGTTCTTTTGCACATTACCCAAGTGATTTTGTGGCGGTTGCCTTCGCTCTTTATATAGTATGCGCGCGCAACTGCCGGTGGAACCTCTCAGATCGCGCTCAGCGCAAGGAGACCAAGGGTTTTTGGGCGAGCGCGACGAGAGAGCACCTACTTGCATTCGTTTACAAACGGTCGTTTATTAGCGATACCTTAAATTGCAAACGGCCCGATTTCATGCCCCTGATAGGCTACGCCCGTGTTTCCACAGAGGATCAGACCCCCCTGCCCCAGTCTGAGGCCCTGCAAACTGCGGGTTGCGTCGAGATCTTTGAAGAGCACGCCTCGGGCGGCAATCGCGCGCGACCGGTGCTGGCACGCGTGCTCGAACGCGTCCAGAGCGGCGATACGCTGGTCGTTGTGCGGATCGACCGGCTTGCGCGGTCTCTGTCGCACTTGCTGGAGGTGATCGAACGTCTGGAGGCCAAGGGCGCCTTCTTCCGCTCCCTGCAGGATCCCATCGACACCGCATCCCCGCAAGGCAAGTTCACGCTGCAGGTTCTGGGTGCCGCGGCCGAGTTCGAGCGCGCTCTGATCCGCGAACGCACCAAGGCCGGGCTTGCCTCTGCGCGCGCCAAAGGGCGCGTTGGTGGCAATCCTGGGCTACGCGCCAAGGATCCCGCCGCGCTGCGCAAGGTGCGGCTTGCGCGACAGGACGGCTATATGGAGCGCCTCAACGAGACCGCGCAGGATTGGGTGCCCCATGTGCGCCGCTTGCGGCCGGATATGGCCTGGGAAGACCTGCTGCGGATCATCAATGGCCGACTGTCCCCAGATCGCCATTGGACACAAAGCCGACTGCTCCGCGCTGTGAAGGCCTATGTCAGAGACGGTTTCCTTCCTGCCGAGGTGCTTGGCCGCGCCGGACGCCGCGAAACCAATGACCGCCTGCCGGCCATCGTCGCAGCGATCAAAGGCGCGGACCCCGAAATCACGCTGCAGGCGATCTGCGACCGGCTGGAATCGATGCGCGAACGGACCCCTCGAGGTCGTACCAGCTGGCAGCCGTCTTCGGTCAAAATGTTGCTCGAACGCGCGGAGCGGCTTGGCCTAATTTCATCAGAATCGGCTCACTCCCAACTGTAACTAGCAGAGGCTCAAACAGCTGAATCTATCGCTCCAAACACTGTCAGAAGGTCAATTGTGCCATTGGTTGCATGGGTTTAGCCAATACCGTCCAAACAATCCTCATGAGCGGCTTGAAGCACGGTCTTGTGGACTTATTGCCGTAAAATCAACAACTTGCGGTTATCTTGATGTGACTGTACGTATTGGTGCTGTGGATAACTTTCACACTACATCTAGATTCTTCTTGCCGGACTCACTTGATCGTGGCATTCCCGTTCTGACGGCAAAACGCGTCAGACGCGCTGTACACCGTCAGAATGACCAAGAGCCTCAACAGAGGCCGAGAGTGGGCGGCAGGACATGGATGATCGTAACGTTGGATACGCGCAAGGCATAGGCTCTTCCGACATCGGAGCATTTGCCGACAATCTGGCTGAATCTTTGGATCGCCAGATGAAGATCGCTTTCGAGCCCGAAGAACGAAAGTCCCTGCGCCGTTTCAGTTCTACCGAAGTTGCCAGCCTCCTGCGCGTGAGCACATCTAACCTGCGCAACCGGCACAAGGACGGCAGCTTCCCGGAAGTTCAAACAGACAACCGCGGACACCGGTTCTACACAGCCCAGGAGATCGATAAGCTGCGCGACATTCTGGGGCGCACCGGAAAGAACGCAGAAAGCTACCGCCCTGGTCGACGTGACGGCGATCGTCTCCAGGTGATATCTGTCGTCAATTTCAAAGGCGGATCATCAAAAACAACAGCAACGATCCATCTTGCACAACGGTATGCTTTGCGAGGTTACCGAGTGTTGGTCTTGGATCTCGATCCGCAGGCAAGTTTGACCACCTTTTTCGGCTTTCGGCCTGAGCTCGAGTTCGCTGAAGGCGGCACAATCTATGATGCCCTGAGATATGAGGAACAAGTTCCGCTCTCGGCCGTTATCCAAAAAACTTACTTCCATAAGCTCGATATGGTCCCAGCGGGCCTAATGCTCTCGGAATACGAAACTGAGACGGCAAACGCCCTCGCCCGCCGGGTGCAGCCCATATTTGCGGAGCGTCTCGCCTTAGCGCTTGAGGAAGTAGAGGCGAATTACGACATCGTTCTGATCGACTGTCCACCTCAACTTGGTTTTCTTACCCTAACGGCGTTGGCAGCCTCGACGGGGCTCCTGGTAACGGTGGTACCAGGCATGCTCGACATTGCTTCTATGAGCCAGTTCCTCAAGCTTGCTTCGGAAACGGTGAAGGCTGTCGAAGAAGCCATTGGCCGGCGCGTTACCTGGGACTTCGTTAAGTTCTTGATAACGAGATACGAGCCTTCGGACGGGCCTCAGACGCAAATGGCGGGCTACCTGAGATCGATCTTGGCCGGTCAGGTCATGACTGAGCCAATGCTGAAGTCTACAGCAATCTCGGACGCCGGCATGACCCAGCAAACCGTCTACGAAGTTGATCCGAGCCAGTTCATCAGGAAAACGATTGATCGCGCTCTGACCAGCGTGAACGGCGTTGGCGATGAGTTGGAACAAACAATCCAAATGGCATGGGGGCGTCGCTGATGGCCCGAAATATCTTCAATCAGCCTCCAAAGGACGAGAAGCAGAGCGCGGCCCCCTCCCCTACCCCGCCAAAAGCGGCAAAACTGCCAGGATCTGTTGGCGGATTGCGCGACTCTTTGCGCGAGATTACCGCGAATTCCATTCGGGACATCGAGCCCGATCAGATTGACATGGATGGTCTGCGCGATCGGTTGGTACTGGAGGATTCCAGTATTGATGAGTTGGCCGAAAGCATTCGCAAGCATGGGCAACAAGTGCCAATTATGGTCCGTCCATCGGCCCAACCGGACAGATACCGTATCATCTACGGCCGACGCAGACTTGCAGCGATCCGCATGGTCGGCGGAACGGTCAAGGCGATCGTTCGAACCTTGGATGACGACGCATCTCTGATCGCACAGGGCCAAGAGAACAACCTCCGACTAGACCCGTCTTTCATCGAGAAATCTCTTTTTATCAAAGAGATGCAGGAATCAGGTTACAAGCCAAACGTTATTCAGGATGCTCTAGGCTTGACACGGCAGGGCGTATCCAACCATCGCGTCGTCATAGAGCAACTGCCAGAAGGGCTTGTACAGCTGATCGGGCCGGCACATGGCATCGGACGACGGCAGTGGGGTGACCTGGCCGCGTTCTCAAAAAAGATAGATCTGGTGAACACGGCCAAAGAGGCAATTGCCGCCCTGCCCGACGACACTCCAAGCGCGGAGAAGTTTCAGGCAGTCTACTCGGCTTGCTCGAACAAGGCGCGTAGCGACAAGAAGCAAGCCAACCGCAGCCTAACGTCCGTCGTCAAAGACGGGGACGGTAGCTCCGTGGGAACACTGACAGTCGATCAGAAAACGATCGCCATCAAGATCGCCAAGAAGGACAACCCAGAATTCGGCCGATGGTTCGAAGAGCGCGCGGAGGCAACGCTTTTGCAGCTCTTCAAACAGTGGCGGAATGAGAGCGGCTCTGGGTCCTAACCCAAGCCACACCGAGTAACGCGAGCAGAGGAGAAAAGCGAAGACCAGAAAGAAAAGAGCCCCCCAAAGTTTCCCCTGGAGAGCCCTCATCATTCGATTAGCACTCATGATGTAGCAACCTCCAGCAAACTGGTCAAGAGTCACCGATTCGGTGGACGGATTTTTATTGCCTTTTCCTGAGCGAAATCTTGGGAAGAGACAGGGAAGTTGTGGGCCGAACGGTCGTCGTGAACAAACCATGGCATTTACAAAACTATCGATCAGAACCGATGGTGCTGATGCATCTTGCGGCTCAATTTCTGCGGCTGAAACCGACATCTGGACCATCTTCAGGGCACTGAGAGATGCACGTAGCGTATTCGGTCTGCGTCCTGGCCATATCCAAACACTTCAAGCCATGCTCAGTTTCTTGAAGCCCGGCCATGGGGAAACGGTTTTCGCGTCCAACGACTCGATTTGCCAGCGCGTCGGCGGTATCGACGAACGGACCCTTCGCAGACACATCAACCGTTTCGTTGAACTCGGTTTCATCAAGCGCAATGACAGCTCGAACCGAAAGCGCTACCGCGTTCGCTCGTCCAGCGGGGAATGCATCAGTTATGGACTATCTCTAACCCCCCTCCTCCAACGTGCGAACGAGCTTATCGCCATAGCACATGAGATGGAAAATAACCGGCGGGATCGGATATTTGCCCGCAAACAGATCCTCACAAAACTCGCCCACTTGGAAGAGCATGATCCCAGCAACACATTCATCAGCCACGCACGGAGAGCTCTACGCAGGAAGCTGAGCCTTCCTGAATACCACGCGCTACTCGCAGACACAGACAGAGAATGCCAGAGTTTACATACCCCAGATGACCCACCAGAAACTGTAGAATTGCCCGCCAATGACGGACAAACTGTCCGGCACCAATCTAAGTCTGAAGAAGAAAAAAAAGATTTAGATAGCAACATAGGCAATGAAGCTCTGAAACCAGACTTGCTAACCTCAGTTTGCGATCAAGCGACGTCGTTCTCCACAGAGAGACTTACAAACTGGTTGGAAATTGAAAACCATGCTCGAACACTTGCACCCATGATGGGGATTCACCCAGATACATTCGAAAAAGCCAAGAATGCAGTCGGAGCTCAGAAAGCGTCATGCGCGATCTTCATCATGCTACAACTTGGAAAACGTATCAGGGACTTTGGAGCGTATTTTCACAGTATTACCTTGGGCCAACGTCAAGACCAGTTTGATCCAATGGCTTTGATCAAGCGTCTATCCAAAACTGCTATGCAAACCGCCTAGTGTCCACCGCGGTGGACGTCTGACCGGCAACTAGTCCAATGGTAATACCCACCGATCTAAAGGAGATGCGGAAGAAAAATTTTCTCGGCAGGATGAACGAGGAGATTCCGATGAAGAAGACACGATTCACCGAGGCGCAGATCATGGGCGTGCTGCGCCAGATGGAGGGCGTTGTGCCTGCCGCCGAACTGTGCCGGGAACATGGCATGAGCAGCGCCACGCTGTACAAATGGCGGGCGAAGTACGGCGGCATGGACGCCAGCCTGATTAGCGAGATGAAGGCGATGGCCGAGGAGAACCGACGCCTGAAGCGCATGTATGCCGACGTCAGCATGCAGAATGACCTCCTGAAGGAGGCGCTTGGAAAAAATGAGACGGCGAGCTCAGCGCCGAGAGTTGGCCGTGAAAGCGGTGGCGATGAAGGGGGTCAGCATTGCGCTGGCGTGCCGGGCGTTCGACGTCAGTGAGACCTGCTATCGGTACAGCCCCAACCTAGACGATGAGAACGAGCAAATCGCGGATCTGCTATTGGGGCTGACAGCAGCGAAGAAGAGCTGGGGCTTCGGTCTGTGCTTTCTCTACCTGCGCAACGTCTAGGGGCATGGCTGGAACCACAAGCGGGTGTATCGGATCTACCGCGAGTTGGAACTGAACCGCAGGATCAAGCTGCGCAAACGGATGAAGCGGGACAAACCTGATGAGCTGGCTGTGCCGGACGCACCGAACGAGGTGTGGTCGATGGACTTCATGGCGGATCGCCTCGGCGACGGTCGCCAGTTTTCGCTGTTGAATGTCCTGGATGATTTCAACCGCGAGGGCTTGGGCATCGAGATCGACTTCTCGCTGCCTGCTGAGCGGGTCGTGCGGGCGCTGAACCAGATCATCGAATGGCGCGGTGCTCTTGGAACAATTTGTTTCGATAAGGGCCCGGAATACATCAGCGGCACCCTCATGGAATGGGCTGAGAACAAGGGCATCACCCTGTCTTATATCCAACCCGGCAAGCCCCAGCAGAATGCCTATGTCGAGCGCTACAACCGGACGGTCCGGCACGAATGGCTGGACCTTTACATTTTCGAAAGCATTGAGGCGGTTCAGCAGATTGCCACGGAGTGGCTCTGGTCTTACAACCACGAACGGCCCAACATGGGTAACGGCAGGATGACCCGCGGTCTTTCCACACGCATCATAGCTACCGAGCCAAATTCCAATAGGGCGCTTCTGCGCGGTCATTCCGTGTTTCTCCGACCGGCCGATGTCCACCGCGGTGGACAGATCCGGCACCAAGTCTCACAACTCACATGCGTGACAGCCGTTCTTCGTCATCCACAACTTCCAAAGAACCGTTTTTGCCAGCCCAGCCCCACAAAACGATGTTGAAGTCCGATGATGACGCGCCCTTGGCAAAACTCTGGATCAGAAGCCCTGCAAACCCATCCGCATTGAGGGCGCGTGCTAACTCCTGTGTCGGCACCAATTGGCCATCGAGCATCTTCATGCGCCATACAGGGTCGGCAAGCATCGCCTCGGTCGCGCCATACCGGTCAAGTCCGTCCTGATGGCGGGTATCGAAAATAGGCCCAAGGTCGGCCTTGTAGGACACCAGGATCGTGGGTTGCAGGCTGCCGACCTGGTTGGCTTCTCTAAGAGCGGTCGCGGGATCCAGCGAGGTGTAGAGCGTAGGGGTGCCCTTGGCGTTGAAGCGCCCTCCATAGAGTTCAGCGCCTCGTCCGGAGAGAGGTTCACGCGCATAGACCGGGTTCAGGGCGCGATAGAGTGGCCCTGTGTAGCGCCCATCTTTCAGCGGCATCAGGCAAAGACGCCCGCATCGACCGCATCGATGTATTCCAGAACTTGCTGAGCTTTGCCTTCCTGCACCAGCTGCATGGCTGTCCGGCCATCAAAGCCGGGCAGGGGCTCTGACCGGTACCATGCATAGGCCATCAGTTCTGAGCCGAAGCGCGGTTCGACTTTGTTCAGCACCTCAACCAACTCGCGCAGGCGACGCTGCGTCTTGTCCGAACCGATGCGGGTTCGCCTCTGCAACGCATCTTTGCCCAAGCCAACGGTCAATGCGATTTCCTCAGCCGAAGTGCGCAAGGCTGCGGCGATCTTGCGCGGTTCGAATTGCCCAGCTTCTGCAAAGTTCGTGATGTGCATGATCTATGCCCCTACAGTGATAATGACGGTATATAGCGACATTATTGCTGAATTGCAAGGTGGCAGGGGGTGCAGCACCTTCGTTTCCCAAGCTAATCCGTAACGCGGGATTGCTCTGAACGTCGGACATCCAGATTTTTGGGCCCGAAAAGTCGCAGCAGGCGCGATTTTTGCCGATCGAGAAAATCAGATAAGTCATTGATAATAGGGCGACGATTGCCGCGTCCGGGCTGGGGTTGCCGATATTCCTTGCCGATCTTGGACCCCAACCGGCACTGACTGTATGAAGCCCTTGGGAACCGCGGTGGTGTCGGACCCTTGTCAGTTTCCGCGGTCCAGTTGGCGGTTGGAAAGAGAAAGTGTTCTTCGGGTTTTGTGACTGACGGATGAGGGCCTTTGGGGTCCCTCAGATGGGTCCGGGCCGGGTTCCGGTCTGTTTTTCCGGATGAAGGGCATTCCCATGCAAACAGGTGTCTTGCGCGTGTTGCGCGCGACCGCTGCCTCTTGGTGGCGGCATAGAGAGCTGCGCCGAGCCGGTCAGACAGGGCTGGCACGGAAGCTCGAGCGGAAAGCCGTTCTCCGCGATCTCGGCTATCTCAGGCAGGCGGCGTCATTGCCAAACGCGCACGTGATCTGCGGGGAGGGTGGGACGTTCATCCATCTCGGTTGGACCACCGTGTCGAGTTTCGCGCCGACCGAACGATTTCCCTTGGCCGCTCTTGCGGTCGCACTCGGGACGCCCTTCATCGATATCCGACCCGTCACCGATGTTATTGCCTTCGCGAACCTGCCGCGGGTGGTGCGAGGCGGATCGGTCGACGCTGACCACTCAGGTGCCGGCCAGTCTGTCTCGCTGACCACCTACATCGACATGGTCGAAGCGCTTGGCGCGAAGGTCGCCAACGATCCGCGGCCCAGTCAGAAAATCTGATCCCCAAACATCTCACCCACACACGAAAGGAGGCCAGCCATGGCCCGATCCCGCACGCCCAAATTTGATGCCTCCGAGGTCATCACGAACGAAATCATCCGCATCATCGAGCGCGGCGTTCTGCCGTGGCGCAAGCCCTGGACGGCAGGCGGCAGCTCACGCCCCCTGCGCGTGGGCGGTGAGCCCTACCAAGGGGTCAACAACTTCCTGCTGACCATGCGCACCGTCATGGCGGGCCATAGCTCGCCCTTCTGGATGACGCTGCCGCAGGCCAATGCGTTGGACGCGAAGGTGCGCAAGGGCGAGAAGTCCTCTGTCGTCGTCTATTATGGTCAAAGCCGGAAAGACGCCGACGGCGAGGATGATCAGGGGGAGAGCAATGATCACTCCGAGGAGGCCCGCGTCTTCCGCTTCCAGAAATCCTACCGCGTGTTCAATGCCTGTCAGATCGAGGGCTTGCCCGAGAGCTTCTATCCGGACCCGGAGCCCGCGCCCGAGCATCCGCCCGCTGAACCCATCCCGCACATGCAGGCGTTTTTCGACGCTATCGACATCACGACCGTCTTCACGGGCACGGAAGCGTACTATTTGCCGCCCGTGGACAAGGTCTACATGCCGTCCATCACGCGGTTTGAGAACCCGCGGAACTTCTACGGGGTCTGGGCCCATGAGTTGGCCCATGCCACGAAAACCCCGCATCGGCTCAATCGCGACTACGGCCTCTCGCGCTTCGGCAACACGGCCTATGCCCGCGAAGAGATCGTCGCCGAGCTGACCTCGGTGTTTCTCGGCCAGACGCTCGGCTTCACGGCCCATACGCTCGAGATGAATGCCGCCTATCTCCACAACTGGTTGCGCGTTCTTCGCTCAGATAAGGGTGCGATCTTCAAGCACGCCGCGGATGCGCAGCGCGCCTGTGATTACCTGATCGCACGGTCAGAGGCGGGCAGGGCAGGGCGCAGCGCCGAGGCTGCTTGACCATACGGAGAACGGAGACTCGCATGTCACGTAAAGAACCCAAGACGCTGCGGGTGGCCTGCTTCAACGACGGCCGCCGCAAGATCATCTCCTTCAAACGCGGTGCCTATTGGTGGAGCGCGTCCGAGGGCGCGTATCCCCTCTCGGCGGCACTTGAGAGCATCAAGGAACAAGGCGGTTGGATCGAAACCATCCCCAACCCGAATTACAGACCCAAGGGGCTGTTCGGGTAGGGCGCCTTCTGCTTCGGTTCCTCCGCCCCGCGGAAAAGAAAAAGCAGGCTTTGGGAAGGGTGTTTCAACTTCTCAAAGGAGAGCCCTATGACCATCACTGCACAGCCCCATACAGAATGCCCGGATCCGAGCGTCATCGCCGCGCAGAACGACGCGTTCCGCAAGCTCGCGTGCCTTGGAGTGCCGCCCGCGCAGCCCGTCCAAGGCCGGATGCATGTCACCCGCTCGCTCATGGAGGTCGGTGACGGCTTCATGGCCGAGGCGGTGAAGGCCACCGGTGAGTTTGCCACGTTCGAGCCCGAGAATGACCCGGAAGGCTGGCACGATTTCGGGGCGGTCGAGATCCGGGGCGAGACCGTGTTCTGGAAAATCGATCTCTATGAAGCGGATTCTGATTTCCGCTACGGTGCCGAGGCCCCGGACAATCCCGCTACTACCACGCGCGTGCTGACCATCATGCTGGCGCGCGACTGGTAGGGCGGGGGGAGCCTTAAGTCCTACACCTCCGACACGGAAGGCCCACTGACCCTTCAAAGGGAGAGTGGGCCTTTTGTCGTGGTGATCCCTGAAGCCGGGGATTGGCCGCGCGCGAGCGCGCGGACCGCATCCTACCCATCGAAAAGGACATCCCATGACCGCAAACTTTACCCCTCTCACCGTCGCCATCGGCGATCTGATCCCGCATCCCGCCAATGTGCGCAGCAACTCGCCGGAAACCTATAATTCCGAAAACATCGCGCATTTGAAGGCCAGCATCGCTGTGCTGGGCCTGCTCCAGCCGCTCCTTGTCCAGAAGCTTGACGGCAAACACGCCGTGCTGGCCGGTGGCCGACGCCATGCCGCGCTGAAGGAACTGGTCGCGGACAAGTCCGCGAAGGGCTTCACGGCGAAGACGAAGATCGACTGCCGCCTCGTGCCCGAGGATTGCGATGTCACCACGGCCCTGTCGCTTGCCGAGAACATCACCCAGGCACCGATGAACGCCATCGACGAGTTCGAGGCCTTCGCCCGAATGATGGAGGTCGACGGCCAGACGCCCGAGACCATCGCAAAAACCTTCGGCACCACGGTGGCCGCCGTGAAAGGCCGGCTGCGCTACGGGCTGATCCACCCCGACATCCGCGCCGCGGCCCGGGCCAAGACGATCACGCTCGACACGATGAAGGCCTTTGTCGAGCATCCGAGCCAGGAGGTGCAGCGCGAGGTCTTTGAGGCACTCACGAAAGACGGCGGCTATCTGCAGGCCTACACCGTCCGTCAGGCGCTCAAATCGCGCGGCGTGCAGGTCAGCGACGATATCGGGGCCTTCGTGCGTGAAGACTACGAGGCCCGCGGCGGCGCTGTCGCGGCCGATCTTCTGGAAGAGCATTCCGTGCTCGAGGATGCGGCGCTGGTCGAGACCATACTGCTCGAGAAACTCGGGGCTGCCGCTGAGGAGGCCCGCGCAAAACTAGGCTTTGCCTGGGCAGATGCGATGGTGCGTTATGATTACGCGACCATGGCAGACTATGGCCGTGTCTACCCAGGACCCGTCGAGCCGGATGAGACCGCCCAGAAGCGCGTGGATGAGATCACCGCTGAACTTGAGAAACTGCAGCTCGAAATGGAAGATGAGGGGCTTGAGGACGGCGCTTACAATGCGCTCTACGACCGGGTGGACGCTCTGGAAGAGGAAGCTCGCGACCTGCAAGAGGCCTATAGCGCTGAGGACCTCGCGCGGTCCGGGGTGATTGCGTCGTGGCAGGGTGGGCAGATCACGCTCCATGTTGGCCTCGTCCGCCCGGAGGACATCGCGAAAGAGGAGGGCGCGCGCGGTTCGTCGGCCAACCCGACCGCGCAGGAGGCCCCTGACGCTGGCGAGATCAGCTACCCGGCCTCGCTTGCAGAGGACCTCAAGACCGAGCGGGCCATGGCGCTCGGGGCTGCGATGGCGCTGCATCCGGAGGCCACGCTCGATCTGACCCTGTTCAAGCTGGTGAGCGATGTTCTGGGCAGCGGCATGAGCGTCACGCAGGCGATCAAGGTCGACGCCCGCAAGGAATACCGCAGCCATGCCAAGATGGACGAGATCGACGAGACCTCGCTTGAGCAGGTGGCGGCGGCGCATGATGCGCTGGACCTCTCCTGGCTCGATGACAGCCGTTCGCCCGCCGATCAGTTCGCGGCGTTTCGCGCGCTGGAGGCCGGCGAGAAGGCCAAGCTCGTGGCCTATGCCACCGCCAGTACCACGCAGTCCTGCTTTGCCCGGGACCCGCGGCGCGACAGCCTGATGCATGACTTCGAGATCGAGATCATGCCCGACATCCGAGCGCATTGGACGCCGAACGCGGCGCTCTTCAACCGCTTCAAGAAGGCCTGGCTCCTGAAGATCCTCGGCGAGGATCTGGGTCTGGCACAGGAGGCAGTGACGCTGGCCTCGTCGAGCAAGAAGGAGATCGTCGCCTTCTGCGACAAGCTCTTCGCCGAGCCCTTCGCCACGCTCACGGAAGCGCAGCGCGCTGCCGTGGCCGCCTGGTGCCCGCCCATGATGCAGACGGCCGGTGTCGTCTGTGATGAGGCGGAGCCCGCCTCGGCATCTCCCGAGCCTGACAGCGAGATCGCGCAAGCGGCTTGAGGCCTCACGCGACCCGCGCGAGATATTCCGCCCGCGCGGGTCGACCCTCCCACACCCAACGGAAAGACATCCCCATGGCTATTCTCAAGTTCTCTGCCTCCGCTGTCGCAGCGCAGATCGCCCATGCGCGCGCCTGCAAAACCTTCCTTCCCAACTGGAACGGCCCGGTGGACAGGCCGGCCCTGATCCTCATCGTCGGCAACGGCGTGCATCTGCGCTCGAACGGCATCGATGGCACGACCACCCGCATCGTCACCACCGAACAGGCCGATCCGTCCTTCGCCTTTGCCGACGGCATGAACCCGTTTCGGGATACCGATTGGATGGCGCAGCGCCGCATGGCGTTTCGCGATCTGACCGGCCAGTTTTATACCGACATTCTCGACGATGTGCAGGTGCTCATCGACCGGGGGCAGGGGGCCATCCGGCTCGCCACCGATGGCCACAGCATCCGTGTCTTCGTCCGCCGGGCCGCGGACTATCTCATCGGCGGGACCTACGAAGTGCCCTCGGGCCTCGGCGGCACCTTCCAGGTCATCCTCAAAGATGCCTGCGACACCTTCGCAATCGTGCAGAACTGCGGCAATTGCGAGGATTTCGACGCCATGCAGCCCTACCGCGTGCCGCTCGATGCGCTGATGGAACTCGATGATCGGAAGGCGGCATAACGCGCCCTTTCTCAAGCAAGCATCGCCAATACCCTGCCGGGCCTGCGGCCCTATCGGGACATTGGCGACAACAATTTTCCCCAACGAGAGAAAGGACACTGAAATGGGATGGCTCTTCTACACCGACCGCCGCGTCCAGACCTACGCGGATGAGAAAGCGGAAATCACCCGGCTCTGCACCTGTCATGGCGACACGCGCAAAACCGAACTGGTCAAAGCCTGCAAGGTCGGCTCCACCTGGTATGCGGCGGCAAAGGTCACCAATCTCGACGGCACCCCTGTCGAGGACTCGACCTATGTTACGCATGCGGACGGCTCGATCACTTTCGGAGCCGTCTTCCTCACCCGATACGATGACGGCTGCTGGGGCTACAAGGATATGGAGGAAAGCGCTGGCCCGAACGAGTGTCGTGCTCCCCTTGGGCTGATCGAGCTTCTCTCCGATCTGAAAGACCCGGACAGCTACGCCCAGGACTGGCGCCAGCGTTGCCGGGATTGGGCGTCGATCCCGGACTACGAGGAAGGCGACAAGATCAAGCTCGCAAAACCGGTCACGCTCACCGACGGCAGCACCTGCCAGATCGTCACCGCGACCCACTACAGGCGCGGGCGGCAAAAACGCCGGTGCTACCGCATCGAGGAAACCGGTGGGCTCGTGCGCCTGTCGAAAGCGACGCTTGCGGGTTCGGAGCTGCTCAGCTCCGCGAAAGGTGCTGTCAGCCCGGTGCTGGCGGAGTATCTCGCGGGGCGAGAATAGGTGCTGTGCCGGACGGTTCATCGACCTGCCGGCGACAGCAGATCCTGCGGCTTGTCTTGACAAGACAATGCAGATGCATTACCTATCACGGGCAGCAAAGCCCCTTTTCTTTCAGGAGACTGCCATGACAGCGCTCGCAGAAGACGTCTCGAAACTCACGGATCGGTATCAGACGACCGTGCCGGCGGGTGTGCGCAAACAGCTCAAGTTGGGCAAAGGCGACCAGATTCGCTACTGCACCGAGCCGAGTGGCAGGGTCTATATCGAGCCCGTGCGCAGCGACGAGGAAGATCCTGCGCTCGGAGCCTTTCTCGATTTTGTCGAGGCCGATATCAAGGCGCATCCGGATCGCATTCGGGCGTTCGATGGGGCTTTGCATGACCGTCTTGCAGCACTGGTCGGAGAGGTTGAGGTCGATCTCGATGCGCCGCTATCGCTTGAGGATGAATGAGCGGCGATAGCGTGCCCGCCCAAGCGCCCCTTGTCGTAAACGGATGGTCGATTTATGCGCATCCGCTCTTTCTGGACCAGCTAGAAGGGCTGATCGAGGAGGTCGAGGCGCGTAAGGCACGCGATCCAAAGACATGGCGAAAGAAGAACTGCACGAAACGGCTTGCCGCCATCTTCAAGCTGGTGGCCGAGGCCATACCGGCGGATCCGGGTTCCGCGGCCTTCCGGCAAGGCGGCACACTCGACGATCACCGCAAGCACTGGTTCCGGGCGAAATTCTTCCAGCAGTATCGGTTGTTCTACCGGTTCAACAGCGATGCGAAGGTCATCGTGGTGGCCTGGGTGAACGACGATAAGACCCTGCGCGCCTACGGCAGCAAGACGGATGCCTATGCGACGTTCAAAGGGATGCTGGAAGATGGAAATCCACCTGACGATTTCGACGCGCTCCTGAAAGAAGCTGCGGTGGCGGACAAGCGGTTCGAGACGTCTCTCGAAGCGGCGCCCGATCGGTAAGTGGCCCGGTTAGCTATTAACCTTACGGCCTTGCCGTTTACGGCACCACTGTGGGTGATGTAGCATCGACCCATCGCATAGTCGGAGAAAGCGCAATGGACCCAACGGCTAAGGAACAGCCGCACCTCGGTCTCGAGAAGCATTTCCGTGGCGGCTGATGTCAATTCGTATGACGCGTGGTTTCGTGCGCAGGTACAGACCGCGCTTGAGGATGCACGCGCGGGAACTTCACAGGTTCAGGTAATGCAGGCCGCGCAGGCTTTGATTGATGCGAAGCGCCAGGGCCAATCCAAGCCCTGACCAAGCCTTGGAGGTCAGCGCGGTCTGACCTCATCACACCGAAAAGCGAAAGCGGGCTTTTTGTCCTTTGGAACTCAGACCCTGATCCAAAGGAATTCCCCATGACCAAGCCCAATCCGGCGAACCCGACTCTTTCAATCTCTGACGCTAACGTCGCCTCTGCGCTGGCGCAAATCGGCGCGGAAATCGACCACCAGCCCCTGCGCAGCTCAGCGCTCGCACGCATCATGCGAGAGACCTTTCTTGGTAGCGATTCTGGCGGTGCCTGGGACTGGCGGAAGGCCTATGACCTGATGCAGGCCGCGGCCGTCCAGATGCTGTTGCGGGAGGACAACGCAGCGGGTGACATCGCCACCGCAAAGCTGCTTGCCTCACGGCTGCTGACGGAAACCCGCCGGTCAGAGCAGCAGATCCGGCTGCAGCAGTTTTCCACGCCGCTGGCATTCGCGGCCCTGATGGTGTGCGCCGCGGCGATCCGCAAGGGCGAGACCGTGCTGGAGCCCTCGGCTGGCACTGGTGCCCTGGCTGCTTTCGCCGCCCGGGCCGGTGCCATGCTTTTGCTCAATGACATCGACCCCTTTCGCCAGAGCCTATTGCGCGCTGTCTTCGGTGGCGAGGTGACGAGCCATGACGGCGAGCATATCGACGATCTGCTGCAGACGCCGGTTCTACCCGACATCGTGGTGATGAACCCGCCCTTCGCCTCTTCGGTCGACCGATCCCGCGACAAGCACATCGCCGCCAAACATCTCATTGCGGCTGCAAAGCGTCTCGCGCATGGCGGGCGGCTGGTGGCGATCATGCCGCCGGGATTCACGCCCGAACGCGATGCCGCGCATTGGTCGCGCGCTTGCGGTCTCCTGACGCCGCGCTTGGCCCTCACGATGCCGGGACAGGTTTACCGCAAGCTCGGCACCTCTGTGGAAACCCAGCTGATGGTCTTCGACAAGGTGCAGGAGGACGGAGAGATGATCCGCGCCAGCGTCAGGGACTTGGATGAAGCCTTGGCATATATCGACGCAGTGGCCGCAACCCGGCCCGAGGCGCGCCCCGCCCAAAGGGTGGCGTCGATGCCGCACGCGCGGCCGACCGTTCACTCTTCTGCCCCGCGCAAGACCGCCGCTGCGCCTCTCGCCGCCTCCAATCCACGGCCCAATGCCGTCCGTCCGCTCAGCTTCACAAGCTTTCAGACCCCGCGCGACAACAGGCCCGTCTCGGACATCTATGCGCGCTACCGGCCGCAGCGCATTGAGATCGCGGGCGCGCAGGAACATCCCACTCCGCTGGTCGAAAGCATCGCCATGGCTTCCGTGGCGCCGCCCGTGCCTTCGGACACGGCCAGTGCGGAATTGCGCCTGCCAGCCAGGCTGATCGAGGATGGGCATCTCTCCGAGGCTCAGCTCGAGACCATCATCATGGCCCATGATGCCCATGGGCGTGACCTGCCGGGGCGGTTCACCATCGACGACGACCAGACCAAACTCACCCGTGCCGATGATGACCCGGACGCCAATGCTTATCGCCTTGGCTACTTCCTCGGTGACGGCACGGGCTGCGGCAAGGGGCGCGAATGCGCCGGGCTCATCCTGGTGAACTGGCTCGCTGGACGCAGAAAGGCGATCTGGGTCTCCAAATCCGCCACGCTCATCGAGGACGCGATCCGCGACTGGACCGATCTTGGCGGCTCGCCCGCCGACATCCAGCCGCTCTCCAAATGGAAACCGGATCAGCCCATCCCGATGGGCGACGGTATCCTCTTCGTCACCTACGCCACGCTGCGGTCCGCGGGCAAATGCGGCACCACGCGACTGAGCCAGATCCTCGCCTGGATGGGCGACGACTTCGATGGCGTGCTGGCCTTTGATGAGGCCCATGCCATGCAGAACGCGGCAGGGTCCGAGCAGGGCAGGGGGGTCAAACCCTCCCAGCAGGGCCTTGCGGGCCTGCGGCTGCAACTGGCCGCACCCCGCGCCCGCGTCTTCTACATCTCGGCCACGGGTGCCACGAGCGTGCATAACCTCGCCTATGCCGCGCGGCTCGGACTCTGGGGGCAGGGCCCCGAATACCCCTTCCCAAGCCGCGAGAGTTTCGTGTCGGCGATGGAAGCCGGCGGCGTTGCCGCCATGGAAGTGGTCGCGCGTGATCTCAAGACGCTCGGCCTCTACACGGCGCGCGCCCTCAGCTTCGATGGCGTGGAGTATGACGTGCTCGAACACGCACTTACTCCGGCCCAGATCGAGATCTACGACGCCTATGCGGGTGCGTTTCGGACGATCCACCACAATCTGGAAGCCGCACTGACTGCGACCGGTGTCAATGACGCCTCGGGGGAGACCAATGCCTCGGCCGCCCGCGCCTCGGCCAAGTCCCGGTTTGAAAGCACCAAGCAGCGCTTCTTCAACCATCTCCTGATGGGCATGAAAGCCCTGACCATCATCCGCGCCATCGAGGATGACCTCGCGGCGGGCCACGCTTGCGTCATCCAGGTGGTCTCGACAGGTGAGAGCCTGCTGAAACGCCGGCTTGAAACGATGGACCCCGACGACGAGCTCGTCGAGGTTGCCTTGACGCCGCGCGACTATGTTCTGGGCTACCTCGAACAGGCCTTCCCGATCCACGCGCAAAAGCTCGTGGAGATCGACGGCAACATGGTCGCGGAACCCTTGCGGGATGAGGCCGGCGCGCTGGTCGTCTCGCGCGAAGCGCTCGCTTTACGTGACGCGGCCATGATGGAGTTGATGACGCTGGCGCCGATCCCCTCGGCGCTCGATCAGATCCTCTGGGCTTTTGGCGATGAGGCCGTGGCAGAAGTCACGGGGCGGTCCATCCGGCCCCTCAAGGCCGAGGATGGTCATCTCTTCATCGAGAAGCGCAGCGCAAGCAGTAATTCGTCGGAGACCCAAGCCTTCATGGACGGCGAGAAGGATGTCTTGATCTTTTCCGATGCGGGCGGGACGGGCCGGTCCTATCATGCGGCACAAACGGCCAAGAACCAGAAGCGGCGGCGGCACTACCTGCTGGAGCCCGGCTGGCGCGCCGATGCGGCCATCCAGGGGCTGGGCCGCACGCATCGCTCTGCGCAGGTCAGCGCACCCTTCTTCCGGGTCTGCACCTCAGATGTGCATGGCGAGAAGCGCTTCACTTCGACGATTGCCAAGCGCCTCGATCAGCTTGGGGCCCTCACCAAAGGCCAGCGCGAGACCGGCTCGCAAGGCATGTTCCGCGAGGAGGACAATCTGGAAAGCCCGATCGCACGGGCGGCTTTGCGGGGATATTTCGCCGATCTTGCCGCCGGGCGCGCCGAGGCGATGAGCTACGAGAGTTTCACCGACTGGACCGCCCTGCGGCTGATCGACAAGGACGGGGTGCTGCTCGAAGAGCTTCCGCCGATCCAGCGGTTTCTCAACCGGGTGCTGGCGCTGCCCATCCACATGCAGAACGCGCTCTTTGCCGAGTTCATGCGCCGGATCGCTGATCAGACCGAACGGGCGCGCGCGGCAGGCACGCTCGATCTCGGCGTGGAAACCCTCCGCGGCGAAAAGATCGAACAGGTCTCGACCGAGGATCTCTGGACCTGCCCGAAATCCGGCGCCGTGACGCGGATCATCGGGCTCGAGGTGACGGACCCGGTCCATGTGCTGTCGGCGGATGACGCCCTGTCGCGCAACCCCGACAAGCGGCCGATGGTCAATCGCGCCTCCGGCCGCGCGGCGCTCATTTCGGCGCGCCCCATGCAGATGTATGACGAGGACATTGTCACGCTGATGCGCAAGGCCGTGCGATCCAACGGGTCGAGCTACCTCGAGGAGACGCGATTTGAGGCCTCGGCCTGGGAAGAGATCGGCAAGCCCGAGTTTGCAGGGCTTTGGGATGCTGAGGCTGCGTCCCTGCCGAAAACCACCACGACCAAGCTCTACCTGCTGACCGGGCTGCTGTTGCCGATCTGGAAGGACATTCCGACCACGAATGAACGCATCTACCGGGTCACGCCTGACGGGGCGACGGCCATGATCGGGCGCACGTTGAGCGAGGAAGGGGCAGCCGCGCTGCGCGCCCGCTTCCTTGTCTCCAACCCGCAAACGCCGCAAGAGATGCTGACTGCCGCCCTCGGCACCACCGCACCGGTCGATCTGGGCCGGGGTCTCACGATGACCCGTCGCCGGGTTGCAGGCGAGATGCGCCTCGAGCTCTCTGGTGCGGAACGGGGCATGATCGAGGGTCTCAAGTCCATTGGGTGTTTCACCGAGATCATCGCCTTCCAGCTGCGGGTGTTCCTGCCGCATGGGGACGGTGTCGACACGGGCGACATTCTGGCCCGGATCGTGGGGATGAGAACCAGCAAGGCGGCAGAACAAGCCGCCTGAAAAGCCAAAGCAGGCTTTGGGTGGGGCGTCGCAGATCGGGATTTGTCCGGTCTGCGCGTTCCGGGCGCGCGCGGGCCAATGCCACGCCCGACCCCTCAATTTCTTACAAGAGGACAGACCCATGACCAATCCCCAGATCGACTATGCCGCAATGGCGGCTCAGTGGCGCGCGGAGCGCGAAACCACCCTGAAGGCGACCCGAGCGGAGCTGATCGCGCAACTACGTGCGCTTGGCATCAGCGAAGTCACTGCCGAATACGAAGGCTATGGCGACTCCGGCAATATCGAGGATGTGACCGTGCAGTCTGCGGAGGTCAAACTGCCGGAGGTGCTTGCCACAGAGGTGGGCGATTTCGCCTGGTCGCTCGCTTATCACCATCACCCTGGGTTCGAGAACAACGAGGGCGGCTATGGCACGCTGACCTGGGACATTGCAGCAGACAGCATCACACTCGATCACGCCGACCGCTATGTCGAATGCTCACACAGCTATGACGAGGGGCTTTGAGATGGCGCATCCGCTTCATCATGCCGAAAGCTCGGCCCGAAAATTCGGCGGGGTGCCGTCCGACTATCAGTCCATACATAACTGGTTCGATGCCTCGAAAGAGCACCTCGCGCTCTTCACGCACCGGGCCTTGCGTCACCATGCCCAAGGCCTGTTTGAAGCCGAACGTGCCTTCGGTCTGACCCTGACCAATAGCGCTGGTCGAGAGATCCCCGTGCGCTGGATCGGCGAGCAGCATGTTCGTGAAGACTGCCAAGGCCGCATCCCGAGCATGGCGGACTGGCTGCGACGGATCCAGCCCGAGCCATGGATGGCCAATGGCCATATCGAGCAGCATGTCAGCGTGGAGCCCTGCAGCGATCCAAGAGTTGCCTGGGCATCAGAGGTGGCCGCCGGGCGAACGGTTCTTGGTCTGAAGGATTGGATGGCGGCGCGCGCGACGCAAGCCACGCAAGGTGCCTGACAGCTCTCGACCGTTTGCCAAACGAATAGTGCACGGAAGCCCGGTTGGACGACCGGGCTTCCTGCGGCGTTTACCCACCATTCTTCGTAAGGAGGTTCGCATGACACTCGAAGACATCAAGGCCGCCGTCGATGTCGGTCAGACCGTGCATTGGGTCAATACTGGCTACGTTGTGCACAAGGACCGGCTCGGTCAGTACCTGATCAGCTTTCTGCCGAACGGCAGCTGCATCGGTCTAACCGACCGGGAAGGGCACCGGTTGAATGGCAAAGAGGCGGAGTTCTTCGTCGCGCGATCGAAGGACGCCGCAGAAATTCCAGGCAACCAATCAAGACCAGACGGGCAGGGGAGGGGCGTAGCACCCGGAGGCGCGGGGGCATTCCCACTCGGACGGCAGCGCTGACCCGCGGCCGGGGCTGAAAGGAAAGCAGGCTTTCTGATTTGTGATCCCAGGAGGGGTCGAGAAAGCAATCCCGGATGCGCTGGCAAGAACGTCAGGCACCGGCCAATCCAAGAAGGAACTATCCCATGTTCGCAGGAACCCTCACCCGCAATGTCGAGACCGCCGCCGCCGAATACACCGGCATGATTCACTCGACGCGATTTGACATCGCCATCCAGCTTGAGGCACGGGCCAAGATGTCCACGCGCAGCCCGGATTACGACGTGACAGCAGTCAACAAATCGGGCCGCAAGGTCCGCATCGGCACGGCCTGGAACGAGACGGGCAATACCAGCGGAAACCCCTATATCTCGATGCAGATCGATGTGGGCCTCGGCCCGTTCCGGGTCAACGCGGTGCAGACGAAAGAGGCGCGCGCGGCCCAGAGCGGCGAATTCGAGATCATCCCGTTGGTCTCGAACGGCCTGATGAAATCCGGCTCGATCTCGGGCGAGCTCACCACCATGGACGCTGACAACGCCTTCACCGGCTACATCGCCAACATGATGTTCGATCTGGAGTTCATGCTGATCGAGAACAGCTATAAATCCGAGGAGACCCACCCCGATTACCGGATCGAGGTCAGCTCGCCCCGGGGCACACCGATCCGCGTCGGCTCGGCGTGGATGGCCAAAAGCAGCCGCACGGGCAATGACTACCTGTCACTGCTGATCAACACGCCCGATGGCGACCTGCGCGTCAACGCCGTGCAGAACGAAGAACAGCGCGGCGGGCAGACCTTCTCGATCATCCCGTTCATCGACAGCGGTGAGCAGCCGCAGGACGCGGGCGCGGGGCTGTCGCTGGTCGCGTGATCAGCGCGCGAGAGGAGACGATCTGAACAGAAAGGGGAGCCGTGGGACCACGGTTCCCCTTTTTCCATGTCCGTTTGCGTGAAGGACGCCACCCGCTTGCGATCAGGTGCAAATGCGATACAATAATATATTGACGTAATATAGAGGGCGGGCGCGTGGCGGCTAGATCAGAGACGGTTCCATGGTTTGAGAGCTTTGATGTTGAGGCAGAGGTTGCAGATCTCCTAGCCCATATCGAGCGCTGCACCGGATTTGCGCTACCCGCCCGACAGCGCGCCGTCATCATGTCCCATGCGACGGCGAAGCTCGACAAGAACCGGCAGGCATATCTGGACGCCAAGGCAGCAGGAAAGTCGGTGTCCACCTCGCGGCGTGGGTATCTGACCGACCTGCAGGACACGATCTTCATGGCGATCCCGGAAGAGAACCTCGCGCTGATGCCGCTAAGCCAACAGGTCCTGAACGACCCTTCATTTTACGCGGACGCCATGCACAGTGCCGCTGCGATCAGCGAAGATGAGCTTTTCATGGCGCTGTCCTCTTCGCTGAAGGACATGACGGTGCAAGACGCCCGGGCCTTCGTCTCGAAGCTTTGGCACAGCACGATCGACGACAATGCCCGCAAATTCGCCGAAGCCCTGAAGCGCCCCGAGCGTGAACCGCAGCCCTTTCGTCCGGGGAACACCGTGTAAGATCGAGGCCGTTCTCTTGCCTTGGGCCTTGACCAAGTTGGCCGCCTCAAACCCCCTTTCCCGGAGGTGGCACCCTGTGCAGCGTGCGGAAGCCGTTGAAGGCGCTGTGGTGACGTCTACTGTCGCCAACATGATGAACCGGGATCACATGCGCGCCTTCTTCCGGCGCGCCGCAGCGCTTGTCGTCTTTGTCGCACTGCTCTGGGCGATTCACCTCGTCAATTGGATCATCGGTTACGGCTTGCACCCGGCCTTCGGGCTGATCCCCCGGCACGTCAGCGGATTGGATGGCGTCATCGCCATGCCCCTCCTGCATGGAAGTTTCGCGCACCTGATGGCCAATACGCCGCCGCTCCTGGTGATGGGTGGGCTGCTGGTGGCCACGACCACGAGGGCCTTGCTGCCGGTGAACGCAGTGGTGATCGGCCTCGGCGGCGGACTCGTCTGGCTGTTCGGAAGCTCCGCCATCCATATCGGTGCGTCAGGGTTGGTCTTCGGCTGGTTTGGCTTCCTCGTCGCGCGCGGCTTCGTGGATCGCTCATTGATCACGCTGGGCGCGGCACTGGTGGTCGGTGTCCTCTATGGCTCAATTCTCTGGGGCGTTCTTCCGGGCCAACCCGGCGTCTCGTGGGAGGCGCATCTCTTCAGCGCCATCGCGGGCGCGGCCGCTGCAGCCCTTGTCCGGACGCATGTCCATGTGCCGCGCCTCGGCGGTGTCGATCTGGACTGAAGCCGTACGCCCGACGTGGTCGACCCTGTGCTGTCATTCGTAAACGCCGAGATGCTGCAGTGCAGTTTCCTCAAAGCGGCCATTGCATATGTCCCAGCTCCTAACCCCCAAAAATCGGCGCTGGTTGAACCTTCGGCAGTAATCCCTCACCTTCCTGCAAGAGACCTCTTTCCGCAGGGCGGTGCTCAGCCTAAAGTGGAACCAGTTATTTAGATATGGTGCAAAATGGCGTCGCTTCAGGATTCAGTCGCAAACAAATTCCTCGAGACACTTTCGAATGATGAAAATTTTGATGCATCCAAAACACAAAAGCTTGAAGCGCTCTTGAAAGAAGGTCGAAAAATTAAGGCCGACGATCTAGCCGAGATTTTCACTCTTCCAGACGGAGGGGAAGTTCTGTGATCAAGATCATTTCAGCGCACATCGAGGAATTTCGTGGAATTCGTAAGTTGGACATCAACTTGGCTGAGAAGACCTTCGCGATATCCGGTCCGAACGGCTCGGGAAAAAGTGGGGTCATTGACGCCATCGAATTTGCACTAACTGGTCAAATTGGCAGATTGACCGGAACCGGAACCAAAGGGCTCTCACTAGCAGATCATGGTCCACATGTAGACCACATCAAATTCCCAGATGCTGCATTTGTAGAGCTGGAGGTATCCTTCCCGACGCTTGGCAAAAAAGCCAAGCTCACTCGCAAAGTCTCTGCCCCCAAGAAGCCAAGTATCGAACCGAACGATCCGGACATCGTGGAGATTCTGGACGAAGTTTCTCAGCATCCCGAAATCACTTTGGCGAGAAGAGAAATTCTGAAATTCATCTTGGTCGAACCAACGAAGCGATCTGCACAGATTCAAGAGATTCTAAAGATCGATGAGTTGGGTCAGACCCGTTCGGTACTGAACACAGCATACGGCAAGCTCAACCGGGCAGCGATTGCGGCGGAAAAGGATACGCGGGACAAAAGAAATACACTGTTGCAGCACCTAGGCATCACGTCGTTGTCTGCAGCTGAAATGCTCAAAGCCGTCAATGCAAAGCGCCAGCTGCTAGGACTAGAAATCCACGACACCATAACAGCTGATACAATCATCGACAAAGGCTTGGCAGAGCCTGCTGGTGAACAATCGCTCAATAAATCCGCAGCACTGATCGAACTGGACAAGCTTAACAAAAAGCTCGTCGAGCTTGGACAATCTCCGTCGCCGGATGCAGAAGCTCTTGTCGATCAGATAGAGCAACTTGAAAACGACGCACAGCTCCTTGTTTCGTTGCAACAACGCGATTTGGTGGAAAGTGGATTAAAGCTGGTGGACGGCCCGTCATGTCCGATGTGCGATCATGAATGGCCGGATGAAGCACATCTTCTTTCGCATTTACACGCCAAGCAGCGGAAATCGCAAGCGGCAGGAGAGCTCAAGCAAAAGCTCGTTGAACATGCATCGTCGCTTTCGAATGAAGTGGGGAACTTGAAGGCGCTGCTGCTCGAAACTCACCGTATTGCCAAGATTGAGAGCGCAGTTGAAATGCTGTCCAGCGTCGTCGCATGGGGCAAAGACTTGGCGTTTTTTCAGGAACAACTAAAGTCTTTCGCAACAATCTTGGAGTTGAAGGATCGCTTGGCCAATGGATGGCCAGCCATACCGGAAGGCTTTCGGGCCAAACTGGCGGACTTTGTGAGCGCTATTCGCGCGAAGCCTGATCAATCAGCTTCGTTGGCCGCACAGAGCTATCTGATCAATGCTGAACAGCGGTTCAAGGACTACAAAGCAGCACGTCTTACCGAGACAGCTTCCCAAAAGGCACGAGACGCCAGCAAAGTCGCATATGACGCTTGGTGCGCAGCGATGGAGTCGGAACTTGACGAGCTTTACGAGGCCGTCGAAGATGATTTCAGCAAGTTTTATCGGCTTTTAAATGACGGCGATGAGCAAAAATTTGTCGCGCGCTTTAAAGCAACTGAAGGGCGTCTCGATTTTGATGTGAATTTCTACGAGCGGGGACTTTTCCCACCAGGTGCTTTTCATAGCGAAGGTCATCAAGATGGCATGGGTGTATGCCTATACCTAGCATTGATGAAGCGGCTATTGGGTGACCGTTTTACCGTTGCGCTGCTCGATGATGTTGTGATGTCTGTCGATGCAGACCATCGCTACCAATTTTGTAAACTTTTGATGGCAGAATTCCCAAACACGCAGTTCGTAATTGCCACCCATGACAAAGTTTGGGCAGAGCAGATGCGTTCGGCAAATCTAGTGACCCGAAAAACATCTATGGCTTTTGATAGTTGGTCTGTGGACACTGGTCCGTTGGTGGAATCAAATCCAGAGATTTGGGCGGAAATTGATGCAGCTTTGACTAAGGGTAAGGTCGAAGTTGCGGCTCCGATTTTGCGGCGTCACATGGAGTTTGTAGCGCGACTACTTGCGGATCAACTGGGGGCGCAAACGGTCTTCAGGGCGGATAACAGCTACGATCTAGGGGGGCTATTACCGAGCGCCTTTTCTAGATTGTCAGATCTCCTAGGAAAAGCCGTCGACTCGGCGCAATCCTGGGGCAACGAGGACCAAAAGTCCAAAGCGCAGGCTCGCAGGCAACGTCTCAAGGAAGCCAATACTCACAAGGGCGAAGAAGACTGGACCGTCAATAAGGCCGTACATTTCAACGAGTGGGCCAATTTTAGTCCCAACGACTTTATGCCTATTGTTAAAGCGTTTAAGGATTTGCTGGCATGCGCACAATGCGATGACTGTGGATCATGGCTGTACATTACTCCCAAAGGCACTTCTCCCGAAGGACTTCGGTGTTCATGCAATTCTGTGAACCTAAACCTTAAGAAAAAGCCTAAGTAGCCGCATTTGGGACTTTTATCTCGTTAGCGCGGTGAAGCGAGGTCTGCTTAAGAGGAAACTACCAAGTCATCTGGCACTTGGAGCGAAAGCCCGCGTTCCGCCCATCACGTCGAATGCTGGAGTAGATACTTTGTATAGCTGGCGGCGTGGTCGCCTGCACGTCAACCTTGGCATAAGCCTTGCGGCCTCCCCAGCTCGGCTTCGCGTGTCGCAGGGGAGAACGGCCCTTCGGTCCGTCGCGCATTCGGCCATGCGGCCTCACCGCGGCGTTGCGCCCGGCATTCCGGTTTGCCCGCCTCGCGAGCACGTCCCTCCCCGGCCGCTCCGCCGGATTGCGCTCTGGTCTGTTTTGCTTGAGAGCAAAACGATCCCGCCACTCCATCCGTCTCCCGCGTCCGGTCGGGCCGTTTGCCTGCTCGGGTCGGTCAAACCTACCGTCAAAACACACACACATGAGTGCGGAAGCATATCCTCCGGATGGCCCCCAAATCAGCCCGCGTCAAGGATCGCAAAACTTTTCGGCGAGGGCGGGGCCGGTGGCTTGGGGTGAACCCGTGCGTGAGCGCGCGCATGTGTCGGGTGTTGCGCGCGGAAAACTTTTGCGCCCGGCAAGCCGGCGGCTGCGCCGTCCCTGACCCGGGCAGATTCGGAAACCAGGCATTCGGCCATGCCCCCACACTCACGTGGTGGCCTAGGAACCGAACACTGGAGACCAGACATGGCTTACGACACCGCAAACACCTACGAGACGATCGAACTTTTCGGGCTGACCGAGAAGGACGCGCAGCTGCCGATCCCGGAAGATCACATCCTGACCGACCGCATCATCCGCGAGAGCTTCGAGGCTTTGCTCGGTCAGCTGCGCGGGACCGGGCTTGAAGCAGAGATCGAACCGCTGGCCCATGGGCTCGCGACGATCCTGCAGCGCCGCAAGGTGGCGCTTGGCAAGGAGGTCCACCGCACCGCCGACAAGATCGGTGCGCTGGCAAAATCCCACGACGGATCGGAGATCGCCGAGACCGCGCTCGAAGAGGCGCAGGCCCGCTTTGTGCAGCTGCGCGAGATTGTCAGCGCCATCGAGGTAATGAGCGAGGCAGCGGCGGAATGCTACGAGGTCGAAACGGGCCACGCCTTCATCCCGGCAGCCGGGTCGCGCGCAAGCGTCCGGGCGCAGGAGACCGGGGCGGTCTTCGAGGCGCGGCAGCTCCTGGAGCAGCACGACCGTGAAACCGCCGAGAAGTCGAAAGTCGAGGGGGTTCCCCTGATCGTCTCAGGAGCCACCGACTGGGCAGATGTCGATGTGATCTTCAACACGCTCGACAAGGTTCGCGAACGGATCAAGCAGAACCGCAACCAGGAGATCTTCCTCTGCCACAAGGGTGGCAAGCACGGGGCAGAGATGATTGCGGCTCGGTGGGCCCGGGCACGCGGGGTCGCGCAGGCGCGCTTCGATCCTCGCTGGTCCGCGCATGGGCGGGCGGCACCGTTCAAGTGCAACGACGAAATGCTGGACGACAAGTTCGCGGCGACGGGGGTTGTTCTCTTCGGCGGCAACGGGGTCGCGCTGAACCTCGGGCAGAAGGCGGAAGCGAAAGGCTTGACGGTCATGCGGGTTGCTGACCCGGCGAAGAAGGCGTCGCAGGATTGAAGAGAGGGGGTCGCGCTTGGCGCGGCCCTTTCGTCATGTCTCATGGCGCGTGCGATCGGTCATGCGTGATCGGCAGTCTGCGGCGGCCGGCACTGCCATCCCTCTACCCGGTCCGTCAGAGTGCGGCCCATCCGCATCGGTGCGGGCTGGGGATGGTGCGCACCTCACGCACATCGTCAGCATCGCAAGACGCGAGGGGTCGAGACGTCGCATATGAAGCTGAACACCTGCACGTTCCTCGGGGCGTGTTTCGGAACATCGCATCCACGCGGGCGGGCTCCGTCAGCACCCCGGCCAGGCTCGGTGGGACGCGGACGCGGATGGTGGCGGCTGCGTGATGGCAAGGGTCATCCGGATCACTCCTTTCTGCTCATAGATGTGGATCGCACGGGGTCGGCCCGTTCGTGCCCTCAGCTCACGCTTCGGCAAGCACAAATACGGCTTCCACGGCGGAGCCGCGGACCCTCCGCATTTGCGCTTGCGACCGGGCCCCTTGCCCCCGTGCTGGGTGATCCCCATCGCAACAAGGAGTAACCCAAATGACCAACCACTACGTCGCCACCGTCCCCGTCAAGTTCACCGACACCGATGGCCAGGAGCGCACCCGTTTTCAGCGAGTGGGTGCGATGTTCCGCAACACCCGCAACGGGGACGGCTCGGAGTTCTTCAGCCTCAAGCTCGACTTCCTGGTCGCGGTCTCGGAGCTGGTGATGTTCCCGCCGAGCGCGAAGGATCCCCAGGATTAAATCCTCTGACGAGGATGGGCCGCTCCGGGACGATCTTGGGGCGGCCCGATCCCTGTTCCAGGGATGCCGGTCCCTGCGCGTTCAACGGACGCACTCCGCCCGGAATGATCAGGCCGCGACAGACCGGCCAGTC
Organism: Sulfitobacter sp. 1A13679; assembly: GCF_043557115.1. Lineage (NCBI taxonomy): Bacteria > Pseudomonadati > Pseudomonadota > Alphaproteobacteria > Rhodobacterales > Roseobacteraceae > Sulfitobacter > Sulfitobacter sp. 1A13679. The sequence goes on along the minus strand of NZ_JBIFFO010000010.1, from coordinate 8,008 downwards.
AGCCTCAAGGGGGCCATCCACAAAAACCTATCGGCCAGAGCCTCCCGGTTTTTGCGGCAGAGATTTGGCAAGCCAAATCTGGCCCTCCTTGACCCTGCCTGTCCGCCCTGTCGGTGAGGTTTGCGCCCGCCCGCGGTTCCGTCCGAACACGCATGTGTTCGGCCAGACCCTCGGGCGGGGCTGGCGGACGGGACCCCTAGGGCAGGTGGGTCGCCCGGTGGTGAGGGCGGCAGAGCCGCGTCCCTGCGGGCCGCGGGGGAAGCGGACACCAAGGCTGCCTGAGACTGAATGCTACGTAAGTATATAATTGACAGATAGGTATATTATCGTAAGGTAGGGGCAGCCTTGGTGGAAGGTGGCAGGAAATAGGGGGTCTTTCTTCGCATGTCTCGCTCAAAACGCCTCACAGATGCGGACCGCATGGAGATCGTTCGCGAAGCTGCGGAAGGCGTTTCCACTTCAGTGCTGGCGGAACGCTTTGGCGTGTCGGCGCGGGCGATCCAGTACACGCTCAAAGCCGATGCCGAGCGCCAGACGGATGCCGCGATCCCGGTCTCAGCAGTCAGTGTGAAGGTCACGGCCGCGGAGCTTGCGGCGCTCGACGAGGTGCTGGCGAAGGCGGGGATCGAGAGCCGGGCCGAAGGGCTGCGGCGGCTCATTCAGGCGGCAGGCGGCGTGTTTGTCCCGGACGCGCAGATGGCAGCAGAGATGGCGCGCTACCGCGCCTCGCTGCACGAGGTCGGGAATGGGGTCGGGCAGATCGCCAAACAGATGACGCGGGCCAACCGGATGGGGCAGGGGGCCGTGGGGGGCACGAGTGCCGAATTCACTGAGTTGCGCCTCGCGCAGATGCGCGGGTTGGCGCGGTTCATCCTGGATTCTGCTGACGAGATCGATCTGCTTCTGCGCCGCCGTCGGGAAGCCATGCAGCTGGAGGCCACGGCCGCGCTGAGGGAGTTTGCCCATGCGGCTGAATGATGCCGTTGACGCCGTCACGGGCGAGGTCTTTCGGGATGGCTGGAGCCGCATCCGGGGCTCGATGCAGGGGCTGCATGTCGCCAAGCAGAAACAGCTTATACGCGCGGCAGCAGGCCACCGGCCAGCGGTCTTCAAGGCGATCAGAGGCGGGGGTACGCATACCAAATCGCAGCTCGCAAACCAGCTCGATTACCTCACCACCAAGTCCACACATATCGTGGACAGTAGCGGGTTCCTGGATGGCAAAGCGAAGCTCGAGTCGGGTGACATCAAGGACCTGACCGAGCGCTTTGCCAAACGGTGGGATGCGGGCTTCAAGCCCAAGCTCGGACAGACCACCCACATGCTCATGTCCTTCCCCATCGGCACGCGCGGGGAGGATGTGCGCGACATTGCGACGGATGTGGCCGAGCGGTTCTTCCAGACCGACGAGGGGCATTTCGACTACATCATCGCGGTGCATGAGGACCGCGATCACCCCCATGCGCATTTGGTGCTGAACCGCCGCTCGCAAGAAGGCGAGTTCTTCTTTCTGGGGCGCAATCATCGCTTCAACTATGACGACTTCCGCCTCGCCATGGTCGAGGAGGCCGAGAAGTATGGTGTGCGCCTGGAGGCCACGCGCCGGGTGGATCGCGGGGCTGTACATTATCCAGCCCGGACCAGCGAGGTCTACGCCGCGAAAGAAGAGGGTCGCGCGCCCCGCGAGCGCGAACGCGTGGGGCAGGACCTGACCCGGACGCTGGCGGAGATCGCCAACACCAGAAGCGTCTACCATTCGCTTGCCGCAGAGGCCTCCCGGGAGGCCCGGGAAGACATCGCCGCGGCACTCTTCCGCGCGGGCGAGGTGCTGGCGCGCGGCGGGCAGGTGGACCGAACAGGAGATGTGTATATGGCCGAGGATCAAAGCTTCGAGGATCTGAGAAGCCTCTATGCGGAGAAGCTCGCGCGGGTGCAGGGCATGATCGCCGAAAAACCTGACGCGGAACGTCCCGTGCTGGAAAAACGCCTCATCGAGATCCAGACGCAGGTCCAGCACATGCAGCCTCTCGGTTTGCGATCATCCACGCTGTCAGAGGCTCCCTCGGAGGGCGGGATCTATTCCGAGGCCAATATTGACGCCAGCCAGCGCGAGCGACTGGCCGAGCCCGATCTGAGATCGCGCATTGACGCGGCACTACGGGGCACCGGGATCAGCACATCGGAAGTGGTGGCCCGGATCGAGACAGGCGCCTCAAATGCAGCGCTCGAGCATCAATGGATCGCCAATGATCTCTCCAAAGTGGCTGAGGCGCGCGATCTCAACCTCGAGCGCCGCGCCGATCTGGACCAGGCGCGCGACATACTCAACGATGTGCATGTCGCGCTCGGCACGCTTCTGGAACGGGAAAACGTGCTGCGCCGGGATGGTGTCATGGAAGCGGAACCGGTCAGCGAGCGGTTCCATTATCATGAGGGCGCGGTGCGGGCGATGGAAGGGACAATCCGTCAGGAGATGCGCGCAGACGGCCTGACAGTGCAGCAGATCGAGGACCGGGACTGGGAGGTTGTCTCGCGGGCGGAGCGCCGGATCGAGGCGGAGCAGCGCGCGTATCTCGAGGCACACCCGGACCTGCTCGCACGTCCTGGCGATGTGATCGACCGGTCTGAACCCTACAGGGAGAGCATTACCGATGCGGCCCGCGCCAGCGAGATCACCCGCGAAGTCGACCGGATCATGGAGGGACGCGACCTCCGCACCCCCGTTGCGGATGCCGTCGCAGATGACTTCCGAGCGCGTTATCCGGACATGCCGGCCCATCTCGCCCGCGGGCTTGGCGCGACCTACGCGGCCGTCGTCGAGATCCGGGACACGGAGGTCATCAATCAGGTCCGCCGCGAAACCGAGATGCGCGACGGGCTCGGGTCAGGCACGCGCGACGACATCCTCGCAACCCGCGATGAAACTGCGTCGCAGTCTGACCGTGCCGACCGCCTCGCAGACGAGATTGCGCGTGTTCTGGACCATGAGCGGGCCGGGGAATTGTCCGCGCCCTTCGAGACCGAGGCGGAGCGGGACGCTTTCCGGGGCGAGATCGCGCGGGTGCTGGATGACCCTCAACTTGAGAGGCTCACATCTGGCGATGCCGATGCGCTGGAAAAGGTTCTCGAGGACCGCCTCGACCGGCTCTATGTCGCCAAGGTCTACCTGCAATCGGATGCAGCGACGGCCAACACGGAGGCCTTGCGCCAGGTGGTCGATGATCTTGCCGACACCGAATATGAAAAACACCGCACCACAGACGTGGATGGCGAGACCGAGCGGGGTCAGGTCCATTGAGCGCCGCCATGGGAAAAGCGCGGATCGCAACAGGGGTCTTGCTGGTAACGCTGGTGACCGGGGCCATGGGCTATACCATCGCCTCGGCGGTGCTGACCTACCAGGATCTCGGGTTCGGTGCCGAGATCGACTTTGCCTATATCGCGCAGAACTATCTGGCGATCCTCGATCACCGCCCGGAGGACGCGCAACTTATTCACCTGATCATCGGCAGCTTCGCCGCCGCTGGCCTGATGCTGAGCCTCGCCCTGTCGGGGTCCGCCCTGACACGCTTTGGCCAGACCCATTGGCAGAGTGCGCGCGAGATGAAGGCCAATGGCTTCTTCGGGGCGCCAGGGACCGGGTTCATCCTCGGCAAGCTGGGGACGCCGGGCTCCCGCGCCAATTACATTTGCTCGAAGGTTTTCCCGCATGCGCTGATCGTGGCGCCCACGGGCCGCGGCAAGACCACGGGCTTTGTCATTCCGAACCTGCTGACCTGGCAAGGCTCCGCCGTGACGCTCGATGTGAAGGGCGAGTGTTTCGAGGCAACGGCCCGGCACCGCGCAGCCCAAGGCGACAAGGTCTATCGCTTTGCCCCCACCGATTGGGAGGGCAAGCGCACGCATCGTTACAACCCGCTCTTGCGCATCTATCAACTGAAAGACCCCGCCCGCCAGCAGATGGAATTGCAGCTCTTGGCGACGCTCTTCCTGCAGAGCGACAATGACCGGGTGCAGGGCCTCCTCAAGGGCGGGATCGATCTCTTCGTGGCGGCAGGCCTGTTGGCCTTCCAGCGCAAGCGCCCGACCTTGGGCGAGATCTACCGCATCGCCGCCTCGGGCGGGAACAAGCAGAAGGAATATTTCGCGCGGGGCCATGAGGTGGATAACCGGGCCGCCAAGCTGATTTTCACGCGGCTGGCCTCGACCAACAACGACACGCTGACCTCTTATGTCTCGCTCCTGATGACCTCGGGGCTGGACCAGTGGCAAAACCCCGCCATCGATGAGGCGACGGCGGTGTCGGACTTTGACTTCCGGACGATCCGCAAGACACCCTTTTCGGTCTATCTCGTCGTCCAGCCGCTGATGGTCAAACCCCTCGCGCCGCTGATCCGGCTCTTCTTCTCCGATCTCCTCTCCGCCATGCAGGAGAAGGATCCCGGGCCCGACGAGCCCTGGCCAGTGATGATCATGCTCGACGAGTTCAACCGTCTCGGCAAGATGCCCATCGTGGTCGAGAGCATCGAGACCCTGCGGACCTATCGCGGCCATTTGGCCGTGGTCACGCAAACCATTCCCGCCCTCGATGAAATCTATGGCGAGAACACCCGCCGCGCCCTGCAGGGCAACGCCGGCGTGAAACTCTACCTGACGCCCTCCGATGAAAAAACCGTCGAGGAGCTGAGCAAGGCGGTTGGCAAGACAACAAAGACCGTCATCACGCGCTCCCAGTCCATCGGCAAAAACCCCTTTGAAGGGCGCAGCCAATCCACACGGACTGAAGAAAGCTCCTTGCTCCCTGAAGACGAGGCGCGCCGTCTACCGCTCGATGAGATTGTCATGGTCATCGATGCCCAGATGCCGGTCCGTGCAAAGCGGATCCAATATTTTGACGATCGGCTGTTCAAGGCGATCCACGCGGCGCAAACGGGGGAGTTGCCGTTTCCGGAGCCGGGGGGCGGGGGGTCGCAGGGCAATTTGCCGTTGAGTATGCGCGCCATGCCGATGACGCCGCCTTCGGACGGAGCAGGCGGACCCGACGCCGACGTTGAGGCCGCACGCCAGGCTGCTGATGGCCAATCGTCAGGGCAAACCGATGTCACCCCAAAGAAGACTGCGCCTGTCGTTCAAGCCGTAATCGCCGAGGAACAGCGACAGATGGAAATGGATTTTGGGGTGCTGGTGCCTTCTGATGATCTGGCAAAAGAGGTGGGTGACGAGCAGGTGAGGACCGCTGTGGATGGCCTGGGCGCGCTAGAGTCGGCTATGAAAGATGGGCCTTAAGACGTCTAGTGATTTTTTGGAGGGTTGTTTTCTTGAAAAGTGGGAATGAGGAATGACATTTTGGTGCAATGAGAACAGTATGGCAACATTTGCAGTCACCCGAAATCGTGGTAAGCGGGAAAAGCCATCAGAAAATGGGGTTACTGTGGCTCATTGTCTTTTTTGTTTGAGCGCTAACCGGCGGATGACGGAGTAAAGCTTACACCATGTATTACCTTGATGGCCTCGCCAGCTGGCCAATGCGTCCGGAAGCCAAAGACGTTCTCATTGAGGCGCTGGCTCAACCCGGAAACGCGAACTCCAATCACGTTGCAGGCTGGCAGGCTAACCGCCTCTACGAAAAAGGAAGGAGGGCCGTTGCGACCCTTATCGGTGCTGCGCCAAACGAGATCTTCATTACCTCGGGCGCTACTGAGGCAAACGCGCTCGCGATCATAGGGACTTCGCGCGCCGTTGCAGAACAGTTTCCGGACAGAAACAAAATCATTCTGTCCGCGCTGGAACACGACGCGGTTCGACGTCCTGCGGAAGCACTGCGCGAGTTGGGCTTCGAGGTCCTGATGTGTCCTGTCGGCATAAATGGTTCGATTTGCCTGGAAAGTCTCGAGGCTCTTTTGGGCGAGACCACACTGCTCGTCAGCACAATGCTCGCAAGCAATTTAACGGGTGTAATCCAACCAATTGAAAAGATAAGTGAAATGGCGCATGCCGTTGGCGCGCTCATGCATGTCGATGCTGCTCAGGCCGCGGGCAAGCATCCGATCGACGTATTCGATCTCGGTGCCGATTACCTCAGCCTGTCGGCTCATAAATTTGGGGGACCACAGGGTGTCGGTGCGCTTTTTGTGGCCGCCAACGTCCCAAAGCCATCCGAGCTGACATCCGCAAGACCGTTGGAAGAGCATCTGAGCGGAACGCAACCTGCCGCGTTAGTTGCGGCGATGGGCCGTGCAGCCGAGATATCGGCTCAGAATATGGCGCGAGAGTCTGTCCACAGTAGGGGTCTGATATCCCTGTTCGAGGAGCAACTCTCTGGCGACGGCTTGCGTGTGGAACGACTTTTCCCATCAAGTCCGGCGGTTCCCGGAGCTGCCGCATTCATAGTCGACACGCCGGCGAGCTCAGATCTGATCGACAGTCTGAACACCAAAGTATGTCTTTCGAACGCGTCTGCCTGCCATTCCGGTTCATTGCAGCCTTCGCCGGTTCTTTCCGCGCTGCATCTCACTCATGACGAGCAGAAACGCTTCCTGCGTATAGGTGTCGGGTGGTGGCTTTCTGAAGACGATATTGGCTCGGCGACGGCGATCATGGTCGGCGCTGTGGAGAAAGTCCTCCTTGCTACTGGTGAGCTTCACCAGTAGCATAGGCTTATGGCCGATGTATTTGACAATTGGTCCGGCAAACCGCAATTCGCCGGGCACGAAACATTCCCGCTGCGCATCCTTTGGTTGCGCAAAGCATATGACGCGGTTCGCGGCGGCGCCCCGCTGACGGTATTCAAGGACGACGAAGCCATCTCCCGGTTCGGCGTTGGCCGAAACATGGCTGTTTCAATGCGATTTTGGGCGCAAGCGGCGGAAGTTATCCAACTCGACGGCAAGGAATTAAAGCCTGACAATTTGGGTGACCTGCTCTTTGGCGAGAACGGATTTGACCCTTTTCTGGAGCATCCGACCTCTCTGTGGCTCATCCATTGGAAGCTTGCATCGGTGCCGGAGCACACCACAACTTTCTACTATTGTTTCAACGGGTTATTTGGCCACGAGTTTCGATCGACAGATTTGGTGGATGCCATCGAGAAGTTGATCGAGCAAAAGGGATGGCGTGGTGCTCACAAGACTATCCAGAACGACGTCACGGTCTTTCTGCGGAGCTACTGCAGCCGACCGAGCGGGGCGATGGATGACGCCGCGGAACCCTTGCTGGCTGAATTGGCATTGGTCCAGGAGACCGGCTCGAGCGGATGGTACGAATTCTCGATTGGCCCAAAGCCGAACCTTCACGACGCCCTGTTCGCCTACGCATTGGAAGCCTACTGGACTCGCGCGCACGACAACCGCGCGACGCTCGCCGCGGAAATGATCTGCCACGACGCCGGCAGTCCCGGCCGGGTGTTTAAGATGGACGAAGATAGCGTCATCGAACGGCTGATGCGGATCGACGAAAGCACTGGTGGTGCTTTCGTCTGGACCGATACGGCAGGCCTGCGACAGGTCCAACGGAATCGGCGTCCTGACTTGGATGCTCTGCTGCAAAGCGCGTTTGGCGAGATTGCGCGCCGCGGAAAGGGCGTATGGCATGGCGCGTGAAACGCTCTCAGACAAAGTCAGACTGAACGGCCGGTTCGTACGAAGCGCGCGGATCGACATGGATCTGACCGGCACGCCGCCCCTTCAAGGTTATGTGCTCCAAGCCAGTACCGAAAAATCGCTCCTCGCGATGGCCGCATCGCTATCGGAGGGAGCACAAAGTGCTTTTACCTGGACCGGACCCTACGGCGGCGGCAAGTCGAGTACCGCACTGCTTTTGGGTAACCTCGTTGCCGGTTCCAAAGAGGGAAAGTCTCTCGCTCGGAAGATCGCCGGTCCGAAGCTCTCAAAGGCAATTGAGAAAGCCTTTGATCCCGGCTTGGGTGGTTGGAGCTGTTGATTGTCACTGAGAACTGACCCGGTAGCCCCATAAATTGTCACTGAGAATTGACCCATGTGAACACACTTCC